>NZ_PSOW01000021.1:0-132119 GCF_003013335.1 Rhizobium sp. H4 | reverse complement strand
ACTTGATCGAGACCTTGCCGGTAAAGGAGGTGTTCTTGACTTTGGTATAGGGCTTGAACCAGTCGATCCGCTTGCCGTGCTTGCCCCAGAACTTGTCCGGATCCTCGACGCTCTCCTCGTACCATTTTTCGTATCTTTCGCGGTCGATGAAGGCGCCCGCCCGAATGGCGCGAGGAACGGCATAAGCTTCGATAGCCACGGTTTAAGCTCCTTGATATTGGCTCGGGCAAGTTGATTCCGTGCGGTCAACGCGAATCCTGAAGCCCGTTCTGTCTGAATTCCATTGTCCGCTTGGGCCCGTCTACGGGCACACTGACAGTAGGACCTTGGACTGCAACCAACTTTGACCGCTACATCATTTCCGGCCGCCTGATTGCGGAACCATCAAGGAACCGGCTCAGCCTGTAGGGCGAGATGTCCGTGATCGGGGTCTCGTTCATCACGATTTCGCTGACCAGACGACCTGCCCCGGGCCCGATAGCAAAGCCGTGTCCGCTGAACCCCGCGGCAATCACGTAGCCGGGCAATCGTTCCACTCTTGAAATCACGGGAACGAGATCCGGCGACGTATCGATGAGCCCGCCCCAGGCGCGCTCGACCCCGATTCCCTTGAGCGCTGGGTATTCGCTTTCCAGGTTCCTCAATGCGAGCTTCACGAGCTCTCCGTCAGGCGCAGGATCCAGAATGCGGTTTTTTTCGAATGGCGAGATTTCATCGTTCTCCCAGCTGCTGAGAGCATCAGGTCCATTCCAGAAGCTGCTGTTCAGACGGTACTTCAGCTTTTTGCCGATCTTGCTGCGGTACATCTGATAGAATTTGAACGCGTATCGCATCCCTCGCGGCGTGATGTCGAGCGTACCACGTCCCGGCACGGCAATCGTGTAGGCGCCGTCTGTCCGACGTCGCAACACGAAGTTCGAAGCCGAAAGACATCCTGCTTGAATGATTTCGGGCGCCCGGGTCGTCTTAATTGCGGTCCCGGCGATGTTTGCGACGGGTAGCTCTATGCCATATCGATGAGAAAAGCGGGAAGCCCATGCTCCGCCAGCGCAAACAACAGTACCGGCTTTCACGAGCCCTCGCTCTGTCCACACGCCTGCCACCCGGCCGTTGACAATGTCGAGGCCCCGAACGGCGCAGTTTTGATGGAGCGATACGCCCTTTTCCTTCGCGGCCTCGGCGATGGCAGGGACAGCAAGACTGGGCTCGGCTCGCCCATCTGTCGGAGACCACACGCCTCCAACCCAGGACGACGTGCCGCCCGAAGCCCGCTCATTTGCTTCGGAAGCACTGAGGATTTGGCTATGAAATCCTTGAACGCGTGCAGCCTGGCCCCACTTTTCCCAACGAGCGACATCGGCCTCGTTTTTGGTGCAGTAAAGTATCCCGGTTCGACGAAAGCCAAGATCACGGCCTATTTCCGCGCCCAATTCCTCCCAGCGCCGCAGACTGTACATGGCTAGCGCGAGTTCATACAGGTCGCGGTTCTGCTGGCGAACCCATCCCCAATTGCGGCTCGACTGCTCGCCACCAACGATGCCTTTTTCGAGCAGGGCGACTGATACCCCTTTTCGGGCGAGCTCATAGGCCGTGCAGGTACCCACGATCCCTGCCCCGATAACGACGACGTCGACCTCGGTTGGAAAAGAGACGCTATCACTTACTTTTTGAACCTGGACCGGCATAGTCACTATTCCTCTGGCATCGTGCTCCAGTCATCGCCGACAGGAACGATAAAGCTCAACAATCAGTCATCGCGAAATACGGAACATTCCAGATACCTGGGGCGGCGATAGCCCCTCCTCGGTTCCGCCGACATTACGTACGCGTCAGTGGCAGATGTCTCTTTTGGTGGCACCCGAGATGCGGTTTCTCAACTGTGATCACCGCGAACATCAAGCGCATCGCGTAACCCGTCGCCGATGAAGTTGAAGCTTGTTACAGCGATCGTAATGGCCGCGCCCGGAATGATCGCCAGCCACGGCGCCGTCCCAAGATATTGCTGTGCGCCGTTCAGCATATTGCCCCAACTGGGCAGCGGCGGCTGAATTCCATAGCCGAGGAAGCTGATATAGGCTTCCATCAGGATCGCCCGGGCGACAGTCAGGGTGGCCGCCACGATGATCGGACCCATCGCGTTGGGAAGGATCTCGCGGAACATGATATGCGTTGCGCTCAGTCCCAGCATGCGGCCGGCAAGCACGAATTCACGCTCGCGCAGCGAGCGGACCTCCGCCTCGACAATGCGGGCAACTTCCATCCAGCTCGTCGCAGCAATGACCACGGTAATCATGATCGGGCTTGGCTTCAGCGCAGCGGCAAGAGCAAGCACGAGGAAGATGGACGGGAAGGAAAGGAAGCCATCCACGGCGCGCATCAGCACCGTGCCGACGAGGCCACCCCGATATCCCGCCACAACGCCGACAAGGGTTCCGATCAGTGTCGACAACAGCATCGCCGAGAAACCGACCAGGAGCGAAATACGGCCCGCCATGAACAACCGCGCCGCCAGGTCTCGTCCCAGCGGGTCGGTGCCCAGATAATGTCGGCCGGTCAGCGGCGGCGCGAAGCGGGCGCGCAGATCGATATAGAGTGAATCGTACGGCAACAGATGGGGGCCCACGACGCATGCCAGCGTCAGGAGAGAGATCATCACTATGCCGATGAGGGCCAGATGGTGGTTCATGAAACGGTGCGCAGTTCGGCTGTTCCACCAGCGCTCCCGGCGCGAATTTGCAGCAATGGCAGTCATGATGGCTGACTCCTGATGAGCGTTCATGGCGCTTAACTCAGACGGATGCGGGGATCTATGATGGCGACAACGATGTCGGCGGCGAGGTTGCTCACCACGACAAGGATTGCCGAGAACATCAGCAATCCCATCACCACCGGGTAGTCACTATAGCCGAGGCTGTCGAGGAACAGGCGTCCCATGCCCGGCCAGGTAAATACCGTCTCGGTGACCAAAGCACCTGTCAGGATACTGGGAAGCTGCATCCCAAGGAGCGTGATCATCGGTAGCAGTGCATTGCCGATAACATGTTTCATCAGGATGCGGCGCTCACTTAGTCCTTTGGCGCGGGCTGTCTTGATGAATTCCTGATTGATAACGTCGAGAGTAGCCGTTCGCATGTAGCGGCTCCAGATGGCGACATGCACGAGTGCGAGCACGACGCTGGGCAGAATAAGATGGTGGAGATAGTTCAGAACGGACTCGTCGCCGATCGTGTACATGTTACCGGCTGGCAGCCAGCCCAGTCTGAGCGAGAATACGTAAATGCCGATCAGGCCGAACCAGAAAGTCGGGATCGAAAGGGCCACCATCGCACCGACTGTCGCCATGTAGTCGAAAATGGAATAACGCTTTGTGGCGCCGCGAACACCGATCCACGTGCCGATAGCGATCGCGATAACCGTGGACGATCCCATCAGCAACAGCGTTGCCATGAGGTGCCGTCCAATCACCTCGAGAACTGGCGCCCCGTCGCGGAAGGAGTGGCCCCAGTCTCCTCTCAAAAGGCGCCAGGCCCAATCCAGATACTGGATCCACAGAGGACGGTTCAGGCCTAACTGCTCCGTAAGTCGGTTCAAGTCATCCTGCGTCATACTCGCATCGAGCCCAAATTGTGCCAGAGGCCCGCCGGGAATGAGGTTGAGCACCGCGAAGCCAATGACGGAAACGATCAGAAGCAGTACTAGGCTCTGAGCGAAGCGGTTAAGTAGGAAGCTACGCATTCAGCTCTCCCTGTGATAGCGCCAATAGAGGTCGCCGCCGCGGCGCGCGGCGGCGACGTGAGGTTTACTCAGCTCTTCCAGTGCCAGCCGGCGGCATGCCACGATGCCGTGCGCGTGTTTGTATTCGGTTCCCAGCCTTCAAGGCCTTCCTTTGTGCCAACCACATAGGTGGCGGCAAACAGGGGAAGAAAAGGAAGGTCCTGACGCACGATTTCCTGAATACGGAAATAGATTTCGCGACGCGCTTCCCGATCGAACGTTTGGGCACCCTTCTTGAGCAGCGCATCCACCTCCGGATTGGAATACTGGCCGACGTTCGATCCCTTTCCACCCTTCGCGGCAATCGCGCTGCTCGCAAGACGGTTGGTGGCGTCGGGGTCTGCGGCAATCAGATGCGTGACGCCCGAGATTGCCGTGTCGAACTGTGACTTTAGCCAGAATTCGCCAAACATGACGGCAGCCGGCAAATTCGAGATGGTCATCTGGACGCCAATTTCCGCGAATGTCTGCTGCAGGAACTGCTGCACCTGCTCGCGGAGATTGTTGCCTGATGTCGTCGAGTTGTTGAACGCCAGCCTTACCCCATTCTTCTCACGTATTCCGTCCGACCCCGGTACCCATCCGGCGTCGTCGAGGAGCTTACGTGCGGCGTCGAGATTGAACTCCTGCGCCGGAAGGTTCGGATTGAAGTAGTACGACTTCTTTGGCATGAAGGTTTCGGTCGTTGTGACCACGCCAAAATAGAGCGCGTCGATGATCGCCTTTCTGTCCATTGCGGCATAGAGTGCCTGGCGCACCGCCAGTTCCTTGAACTGCGGCCGCTCGAGATTGAGATAGAACGACTCGACGGAGGAACCGGGCACCAGGCTCACCACGCGGCCCGGCAGTTTGCTGGCTTCCTCGTAGTGGTCGGCCGTGATGTAGGCTTGGTCTGTGAGGTCGATGTCACCGCTCTTGAACTGGGTGTAGAGCACCGTCTGGTCAGGAATGTACTTGAATACGACCTGTTCGACATACGGGCCGTCTCCAAAATAATCCGGGTTGGCCGCCAGCTCGAGATGGTCGCCGGCGACACGCTGGCTCCACTTGAAGGCGCCGGTGCCAACGGGCGCCTGATTGAAGGCTGCTGCATTCGGATCAGCTTCCTTCTCGAGAAGATGTTTTGGCACGATGAAGGTTTCGGTGAGAAACGACAGGTAAGGAGCGAAAACCTGCTCCATGCGCCAGGTGATTTCCGTTGGGGAGACCACCTTGATATCTCGCACAAGCGAATGGCCGCCTGTGCGCCAGGCGCGGAACTTCGGATTTGTGATCAGTTCAAGGGTGAACTTCACATCCTCGGCCGTAAAGGGCTTGCCATCATGCCAGCGAACATCGTCACGCAGACGGACGCGCCAATTCAGGCCATCCTCGGAGATGCCGCCGTTCTTCTGCGTGGGCACTTCTGCCGCAAGATTGGGCTGGACCTCGCCGTTGGGATCCATGCGAAATAGGGCGTCGAAGAGCGAGAAGTGTACCGCATCGTCCACTTCGATATGTGCCATCAGCGGATTGAAAACGGTCGGTTCCTGCGACAGCCCGACCACGACGCGACCCGCAGGTTTCTTGTCGGCGGCCCGAGCAATGTCAGGCTTGCCGATCAGGTTAGCAGCAGCAAAGCACGCGATGCCGCCTGCTGCCATCAGGCGCAGTGCGTCGCGCCGAGAATAGTTCGTTTTAGTTGTGGATTCTTCCGTCATTTTCATTCCCTCTCTTTTGCTCATTAGGAAGCTACTGCCAGGAGCTAATTGAACTTTCTCAAGCGTCTCTCCGTCGTTCTCCCGGGATTGCAGCCACAAGTTCACGCGTGTAGTCGGATTGCGGTTTCAGGAAGATCTGTGACGGGGGGCCGCGCTCGACGACCCGGCCCTTTTGCATCACTGCAATTTCGTCGCAGATCTGGCTGGCGACACGAAGATCATGGGTAATGAAGACCATTGATACGCCCGTCTCGCGCTGGATCTGGTCAAGCAGCTTGAGGATCTGGGCCTGGATCGACACGTCGAGTGCGGAGACAGCTTCGTCGGCAATCAGCAGCTTAGGCTTGAACATCAGCGCCCGGGCGATGCCAATGCGCTGTCGCTGACCACCCGAGAATTCGTGCGGGTAGCGGCCGAAGGCGCCAGCATCGAGACCGACGTGGGAAAGCAAAGCGCGGGCCTCTTCGCGCGCCTGTGCGTAGGGCATACCATGTGCGACGGGCCCGACGGTCAGTATCTGACCGATAGTGGAGCGCGGATTGAGCGAGGCAAAGGGGTCTTGAAAGATCATCTGAATTCGAGGGCGCAGCGGCCGGAACTCGGATTCCTTGAGCTTGACGATGTCCCTGCCCTCAAACAGGATCTGACCGCTGTCGCTGTCCTGAAGCTTGATCAGGAGCCGTCCCAACGACGATTTTCCGGAGCCGCTCTCGCCGACAATGCCAAGGGTGCGGCCTGCAGACAAGGTGAATGAGGCCTCCTGCACCGCAGGCACTATACGCTGGCTGCCGAACAGCGCGCTGCCGCTGCGATAGGTCTTGCACAATCCGTCGACCGCCAGAACCGTCTCGTCGCTAGTGTGCGACTCGAGCTTTCTGTCTTCGCCCGTGAGGTGCGGAACGGCGGCGATCAGCCGCTGGGTATAGGGGTGGCTGGGGGAATTGAGAACTTGATCGGCGGTGCCCTGTTCGACAATCCGACCTTTCTCCATAACGACGACGCTGTCGGCAATTTCAGCCACGACGCCGAAGTCGTGGGTGATGAACATGACGCTCATGTCCTTGCGGCGCTGAATGTCACGGATGAGCTTCAGGATCTGCGCCTGCGTGGTTACGTCAAGGGCTGTCGTCGGTTCGTCTGCGATCAGAACGGTCGGCTCAAGGGCGAGCGCCATCGCGATCATGACGCGCTGGCGCTGACCACCGGAAAGCCTGAAAGGATACTGGTGGTACATCAGTTCCGGATCGGGCAGGCCGACTTCGGTCAGCAATTCGAGCGCGCGGTCACGGCGCGAGGCCTTGGTGCCCACTCCATGAGCTGCCATCACTTCAGTAACCTGCTCCCCGACCGTCATCAGCGGGTTGAGCGCCGAAAGCGGATCCTGAAAGATCATGGACACGACGCGGCCGCGCAGCTGGCGCAGCTTTTTAGCCGGCGCGCCGACTATGGCCGCTCCATCGAGATTGATCGCACCGGAAGAGACTGGGATAATCTTCGGCAAGAGTCCCATGATCGTGTTCGCCGTTACCGACTTGCCCGATCCAGACTCCCCGATGATACAAAGGATCTGACCACGCTTCAGGTCGAACGAGACGTTTTCGACGGCATGAGCCCTCTCCATGCCCTTCGGCAGGTCGACTGTCAGAGCACGAACCGAAAGCGCTGCGTCGTCTGCTGTAACAGCTTCAGTCGTAACGGCCATCGATATATCTCCCTTGTTACGCAGCTTCTTGATTGAGGTTCTTGTCGCGGCCCACGCGTGCCGCTCATACCTCTCGAGCGGTGCACAGCTGGTCCCGGGCTTCAGCGCCATTCGCTACCAATCTGCGTTGGTTCTGCGATTAATATAAGATTGGTCTTGCCATTGGTGTCAATATAGATCAAATTGGTTTCGCGAAATATTTATCGGAGGGCACATGAGCGTGGTGCTGAAGGATTTCATTGAAGCGGAAGGTTTGGAGCCAGGGGATCGACTACCTCCTGAGCGTGACTTGGCGCTGAAACTCGGGCTGCCGCGTACCGCCCTCAGAAGGATGCTCAGTTCGCTAGAGAAGGAAGGCCGCCTCATCAGGCATGTTGGCAGAGGGACCTTTATCGCCGGAAGCGGCGTAAGTTCCAGCGCCCTCCGCCGCCCGGCAATCAGTGAGGGAGACACATTGCGCACCTATCCGGCGGAAGTCTTTGAGGCGAGGCTGATCATCGAGCCGAAGATCGCGGCGTTGGCAGCGTTGCGCGCCACCAGACAGGAAGTCGAAGAAATGCAGAAATCAATCGCCCGAGGCAGCGCATCGGAATCTCTGGGCGAATTCGAGAAATGGGATGCCGTCTTTCACCGCATCATAGTCCAAGCTGCCCGTAATGGTCTTCTTGCCTCCCTCTATGAAGGCATTCACGCAGTGCGAGCGGGAAACCTGTGGGGAAAAATGAAAGAACAATCGCTGACCGCTGAGCGCATGACGGCCTATATCGTCAGCCATCAGGCGATCCTCGACGCAATAAAGGATCGTGACAGTAGAGAGGCCGAGCGAAACATGTACGACCACATCATTGACGCCAGAAGCAACATACTCGGTCCGAGTATATGAGGCTTTGGTCTGAGCAATTGGTATCGAGGTTGTCGCGTGTCCACCGTCTCGGCCTGCGATCCTCGCCATGTCGCCCATCCAGCCGACAATCTACGTAACCGAGCACCGGCCTCAGGGTGTTGCTAAGGGACCAAACTGTCGTCGAAGCCAGGAGAGAAAGTTTCGTTTCCTTGAATCGTCTTCGAAAGGAAGACGGCTCAATAAGATGTAGTTGTAGCCGTTGCTGGAGAACCCCCGCGGCGCTACCAACTGCCCGCTTTCCACGGCGTCGGCGACCAGCGGCTCTGGACCGATCGCGGCGCCTAGCCCAGCGATTGCCGCTTCGATGCTCAGATAAAAGTGTTCGAACATCTGGCTGCTGGGTGGATTCGGATCTTCGATCTGGTTGTCCGCGATATATCGTGTCCAGGCATCTCGACGCGTAGCCGAATGAATGCGAGGTAGGGAGAGGATGTCATTGCCGCCAGATGCCAATAGGCCTGGCGCGCATATGGGGCCGACACGTTCTTCGACCACCGTTTCCATAAACAGGTCCGGCGACCAGCTAAAATCGTTTCTCCGGAGCGCCAGATCAATATGACTCCGGTCGAAGCTTACAGGTCCGCCAGCGGCCAATACATGAACTTCAATGTCCGGATGAAGTGCATTAAATTGCGGCAGGCGCGGGATTAGCCATCGCTGCGTGAATGTCGGTTCACATGAGAGAACCAGCGGTGCCGAACCGCCACCTTTGATCTCTTCGCAACAGTCGCTGATCTGGCGAAACACCTCACTCATCGTAACAAGCAGACGCCGACCTGGGTCGGTTAGGAAAACGGCCCTGTTTCTTCGCTCAAAAAGGGCCACTCCCAGGTCTTCCTCAAGCAAGCGGATTTGCTTGCTGACGGCGCTGTGCGTGACGAACAATTCGTCGCCGGCACGCCCGAAATTCAAATGTCGTGCAGCTGATTCAAAGACTCTGAGCGCGGATAAAGACGGAAATCGTGCGGCCATATCTGTGAGATAAAGTGAAGAATTTCGGTCAGAATTCATCATTTTTTCGGCAAAGGCAATAGCGTTAATATCCTCGTCGTTACATTAGAAAACCGACAGGACCACGATTTTGAAGGTAGGAATCCTAGCCGATGATTTGACGAGTGCAACCGATGGCGCCGGCCCATTCGTGAGCATGGGGCACAGATGCCTTGTCTTCACAGACTACCGGCGATGGTCGCCTGAAGAAGTCGCGATCGTCTCCGTCAACAAGGCAAGTCGCACCGCTTCCGCTGAGGGCGCTTTCGATCGGGCGACGCAGGCGGCAAAAAGCCTGGCAACCGCGGATATCCTTTACAACACCGTTGATTCCACCATCCGCGGCCACGTTGGAGCTGAGATAACAGCCGCGCTCGCGGCTTCCGGTCGGGCAATTGCAATCGTCGCTCCGGCTTTCCCCGCAGGTGGACGAACCACTGAAGGCGGGCGGCAGCTTCTTCGTGGCGTGCCGTTGGAGCAAACCGAATTTGTCAAAGACCCGCTACATCCCATAACGGACTCCCATCTTCGCGCCTTGTTTCGAGACATTCCGGAGGCAGAAGTGCGCTATCTCACGCTTGCGGACGTGCGGGCATTGAGATCCGGTGAGCTTGTCGCCGATGGCAGAAAGTTGCTGATCGCCGATGCGACTGTGCAAGAAGACTTGGCCCTGCTGGTGAACTCGGCGGCCGATCCGAAGTCGGTCCTTTGGTGTGGATCTCCGGGCCTGGCAATCGCGCTGGCGGATTATGTGGGCCGGGCTGGTGAAATCGCAGGGCCTACGGCCACAGGGTCTCTTAATCTCTTTGTCATCGGTAGCATCAATCCGCAGAGCCGCGAGCAATGTTCAAGACTGATAAGCACCGGCAACGTCCGGCAGATCATTATCGACTCGGAGGCAGCGTCTCGCTCTCCCGCTCTCGCCGCCGAACGCGCCGCTGCGGAGTACAACCGATTTGGAGCTGGCGGAGATATTATTCTAACCACCTCCGGAGGGAGTGCGTCGGCCAATCCTCGGTCCATCGCAACCGCTCTTGGCCAGGCTGTGCGGGCAGTTATGGGGAGTCATCCCGTGACCGGGCTTTTCCTCACGGGCGGTGACACTGCCGAGTCCGTGTTGAGCGAACTTGCGTTCAATTCCCTCGAACTCCTGAGCGAGGTCGAGCCTGGAATTCCGGTCGGCCGCACCACGGGGCCGCATCCCATTCACATTATCACAAAGGCGGGCGGCTTCGGTTCGCCGCATATCCTGCTGAAATCAGCCGAACTGCTTCGGGGCCTCTGGCTTGGAGATAAGAAATGAAGAAGCCTATTGGAATCACCATGGGCGATCCCTGCGGGATTGGCCCGGAAATTATCGCCCGTGTTTTCGCGGACGGGCTGCCGGAACAAGCGGTGGTGATCGGTGACACCAAAGTAATGGAGCGCGCGGTCCGCGTCCTCAATCTTCCCCTGCAGGTGCAGCCTATCGCGTCAGTCGATAACGTTCTGCCAGACAGCGGACTCATAGCCGTTCTCAACGTCTCGGATTTACCGGATGATTTGCCCATCGGTCAGGTGGACGCTCGTGCCGGGCGTGCCAGCTACGATTATGTCGTACGGGCGATCGACGAAGCGGTGGCGGGAAACATCGGAGCAATCGTCACCGCTCCGATCAACAAGGAAGCGATGAAGCTGGGCGGGCTCAATTATCCCGGCCATACGGAAATCCTTGCTGAGCGGACGGGGACCGACAAGTTCGCGATGATGCTCGCGAATGACGAGCTGCGCGTCATTCTGGTCACGATCCACGTATCATTACGCGATGCCATCGACCTCGTGACAGAGAATTCGGTTTTCCGAACGATCGAATTGGCACACTGGGCAGGCAAGGCTTATGGGATTGCGGCGCCACGCGTTGCGGTGGCCGGCCTCAATCCCCATGCTGGTGAAAACGGTATGTTCGGACGCGAAGATCTCGACATCATCGCGCCGGCAATCAGCCGGGCTCAGGAAGTCGGAATAAACGCGTCCGGTCCCTGGCCCGGAGACACGATTTTCATGCGGGCTCGCAGGGGCGAGTTCGATATCGTCGTCGCGCAATATCACGACCAGGGCCTCATCCCGGTCAAGTATCTCGGTATCGACAACGGCGTCAACGTCACCATCGGTTTGCCTTTCATCCGTACCAGCGTCGATCACGGTACGGCATTCGACATCGCCGGCCAGGGTAAGGCCGATCATTCCTCTCTTCGCTACGCCTTCGATCAGGCGCTGCTTCTCAACGCAATCTAGGAGCGCTTTCGATGCCTCGAACTTCTCCCAACTTCATTTTCATGCTGACCAATCAGGATCGCACCGTTGCCGACGCAGCTGAGCGCCTCAAGGATGTGCTTGCCGCCGGCATCACGCATGTGGGGTTCAAGGATATTGGCCTGCCGTTCGATAAACTCCTGGGCCTTGCTTCGGCAATCAAAGCGGCAGGTGCCACACTTTGTCTTGAAGTGGTCAGTCTTGACGAGGAGAGCGAGCGACGATCGGCGCAGGCCGCGGTCGACCTCGGCGTCGACATTTTGATGGGTGGAACCCGACCGAACATCGTTCTGCCGGTCATAGCCCGCAGGAACATCCGCTACTATCCCTTCCCCGGCAAGATTGTTGGCCATCCGAGCAAGCTGGAAGGAACGATCGAAACGATCGTGGAAAGTGCTCGTCAACTGGCGGCAATCGACGGTGTGAGCGGTCTTGATCTGCTCGCTTACCGCTTCGATGGCGATGTCGAAGAGCTGATGACGCGCGTGTGCGAAGAAGTGGAGAAACCTGTGGTGGTTGCCGGATCGATCGACAGCCCTGAACGGATGGCGGCCGTGGTGCGATCCGGAGCTGCAGGATTTACCATCGGAACAGCGGCTTTCAACGGCGCTTTTTCCGGCAGTTCGAATCTGCGGTTTGAGATCGAGACGGAGATCAACGTGCTCGGACGGATTCAGGCTGACTCGGGCAGTGCGGCAGCCTCCGCATTAAGAACCGACTAAATCCAACCTTCATCGAACATTAATTGCGATCTTTACGATTTGGCGACAAGATGAATCTCAGGTTTGGAGACCAACATGGATTCAGCGACGTTTGACCCCACCACTCCTTTGGCGACCGCGACCACTCTTGAGGCGCTGGAAACGCCCTGCCTGGTTCTCGATGCGGACCGGATGGATCGAAACATCACACGGCTGAGGAGCCGTCTGGATAGTCTGGGCGTGTCGCTGCGACCGCATCTGAAGACAGCGAAGTCGATCGACGTGGCTCGGCGGCTCATGAGCGCGCCAGCGGGGCCAGCGACCGTCTCCACCCTGAAGGAAGCCGAGCAGTTCGCGGCCGATGGCGTTCGCGACATGATCTATGCGGTCGGCATCGCTCCTGCAAAGCTCGCGCGCGTCACCGAACTGCGCGCCATGGGCGTCGATCTCGTCGTCATACTGGATACCATCGAACAGGCAAAGGCAGTTGCCAAGGCTTCCACTGACGCCGGAATACGCATTCCGGCCATGATAGAGATTGATTGCGATGGCCACCGCTCGGGTGTTGTGCCCGCCAATTACGACCAGTTGCTAGAGATCGGGCGGGCGCTGACGGAAGGTGCGGAGCTGCGTGGCGTCATGACACATGCCGGCGACAGCTACAAGGGTGGAGGCGCGGAGGCGCAGCATCGCTATGCGGAAGCGGAAAGAGCGGCCGTAGTTGAAGCCGCGCAGCTTCTGCGCAGTGCGGGCCTGCCGTGCCCGGTTGTCAGCGTTGGTTCGACACCGACGGCTCATCACGCGAAAGATCTTACTGGAGTGACTGAGGTTCGCGCAGGCGTATTCGTGTTCTTCGACCTGGTGATGGCAGGAATCGGAGTCTGCCAGGTCGACGATATTGCGCTCAGCGTTCTCGCAACAGTGATCGGTCACCAGCGCGAGAAGGGCTGGATCATAACCGACGCGGGATGGATGTCGCTATCGCGCGATCGTGGCACGAGCAAGCAAGCCGTCGACCAGGGATATGGCCTCGTCTGTGACATCCAAGGCAACACCTATCGTGACATCATCGTTGCCGATGCGAACCAGGAGCATGGCATTATCGCCGCGCGGCCCGGATCGGACGCTCGTCTGCCCGATCTGAGGGTCGGTGACCGGGTGCGGATCCTGCCGAACCATGCCTGCGCGACGGCGGCGCAGCACGAAGCCTATCATGTTGTCCGAGGTCAATCGCACGCCGTTGAGGCCTGCTGGCCACGGTTCGGAGGTTGGTGATGTCCCACGTCGTAACTGTAAGTACCGATCGTGCGCCCGGCCCTGCTGGTCATTATGTCCAGGCGAAGCTGGCGGGCCAGCATCTCTATATATCAGGGCAGCTCCCAATCCGACCGGATGGAGCGCCGCTTCCCGACGACAAATTCACGACGCAGGCGGGCCAGGCCATCGAAAACATGCTGGCAGTTCTGGAGGCCGCAGGCGGAACTCCGAGCGATCTCGTCAGGGTAACGGCCTATATCGTCGGGGTTATCAATTGGCCAGGCTTCAACCAGATCTATGCAGCGCGACTTGGGGAGGCGCGCCCAGCGCGCACCGTCGTGCCCGTGCCCGAACTCCACTACGGCTATCTGGTGGAAGTCGATGCCATCGCCGTGATCGCGAAAGAACCAGCTGCCGCGCAAGCAACAAAACCCGTCGATATGACGGTGAATGAAAGTTAGAAGCGATGATATTTTCATCCGACAACTGGTCCGGCGCCCATCCCGCGATTGGCGAGAGCCTGATGGCGCATGCCGCCGGCTATGCGTCGGGGTACGGTACCAGCGACCTCGACCGAAAGGTGAAACAGAAGTTCGCGGAGATTTTCGAAAGGAATGTCGCCGTCTTTTTCGTCGGCACCGGAACGGCCGCCAACTCGCTGGCGCTTGCGACAGCCAACCGTGCAGGCGGTGTCGCCTTCTGCCATCGCGAGGCTCACGTCATTGCCGACGAATGTGGCGCGCCGGGGTTCTTTTCGCATGGCGCCCGCCTCAAGCCGGTCGACGGACCGAGAGGCAAGATGGTGGCCGCTCGCCTCGACGCCGAGATTCGGCGCTTCCCACTCGACAATGTCCAGGGCGGTCAGCCGACGGTAGTATCGCTGACGCAGGCGACGGAAAGCGGCACGGTCTATTCGCTCGCGGAAATCGACGCGATCGCCGCCGTTTCCAAGGCGCAGAGTCTGCCGCTGCATATGGATGGTGCCCGCTTCGCCAATGCGCTTATCAGCTTGGATACAACGCCTGCCGAAATGACCTGGAAGCGAGGCGTTGACCTCGTCTCCTTCGGCGGCACAAAGAACGGCTGCTGGTGCGCCGAAGCGCTGGTGCTCTTCGATCTCTCGAAGGCGCAGGAAATGCACTTCATGCGAAAGCGCGCCGGCCAACTCTTTTCGAAATCGCGCTTCGTTTCGGCGCAATTCGACGCCTACTTTGCCGGCGATCTCTGGCTGGACCTCGCCCGCCACGCCAATGCCATGGCTGCGCGACTTGCCGAGGGCATCACCGCCTCCAAGACGAGCCGCCTGGCTTGGCAGGCCGACACCAACGAAGTCTTCCCGATCCTAAAGAAGGATGTCGCGGCGAAACTCCGCCAACGGGGTGCAATCTTCTACGACTGGCCCGTTCCGCAGGACCTCGTCGGAAGCTTCGCGCCGGATGAAGGTCTCCATCGCCTGGTAACCAGTTTTGCAACGCGGGCCGACGATGTCGATCTTTTCGTGTCGGCTTGCTGAACAACGGCTCGTGAGGGGCGGAGCGGGTCCCGATTTCTGAGCTTCAATCAGATCAACCTGTCCTTGCAGGGTCCTCACATGGGAGAGGCTCTCGGCCGAAAGGGCAATAGTCCAAATGAGGTCTCTCGATGTCACCACTGCTCAAACGCATACAGAGCGATCATCTTCCCGCAAAGGCGGATGTCGTCGTCATCGGCGGCGGCATTATTGGCGCGTCGGCGGCATTCTTTCTCGCAGAGCGGGGACTCTCCGTAGCATTGCTGGAAAAGGGTTATGTCGGCGGTGAACAGTCCAGCCGAAACTGGGGCTGGTGCCGCCGACAGAACCGGGACGAGCGCGAATTGCCGCTCTCGGGCGTTTCCATGCAGGCGTGGGACCAGTTTGCCGCCAAAATCGGCGAGGACGTCGGCTTCCGCCGATGCGGTCTGTTCTACGCGACGGACAATCCCCAGCAGCTGGCGGAATGGGAGCAATGGCTTGCAATCGCCCGGCAATTCGACGTCAACACGAAGATGCTGACTGCCCGAGAAGCGCATGACAGAATTCCAGCGCAAGGCCGCCGTTGGCTCGGCGGCGTCCATTCAGTCGATGATGGCAAAGGCGAACCGGCCATTGCCGCGCCGACGATCGCGAACGGCGCCCGCAAATTTGGTGCGACTATCCACCAGGAATGCGCTGCAAGAGGCCTCGACATCGTCAACGATGCAGTAGTCGGGGTCATCACCGAGAAAGGCATCATCAGATCGCAGGCCGTTCTGAACGCCGGCGGTGCGTGGACCTCCTTGTTCTGCCGCCAGTACGGCGTGCAGTTCCCACAGGCAAGCGTGCGCCAGACTGCAATTCGGACGCGCCCCACAACCAATCTCGGCGAGGCAATCTATACGCCAGAGTGTTCACTGACCCGGAGGTTGGATGGCAGTTACACGCTTGCTATTAGCGGCAGGGCGACCTTGGATATCACGCCGCAAGGCATTCGCTATGCGCGCTGGTTCATGCCGATGTTTCTGAAGCGGCTGCAAGCGGTCCAGATCGGCGTCGGCAGATCCATGTTCTATGGACCCGAAGCCCTGGTGAGCTGGAACAAGGATACTATTTCGCCTTTCGAGCGGATCCGGGTTCTCGACCCAAAGCCGAGTCGCCGGACCATTGCGTCTATTCTAAAAGGCGTCACCGAGCAGTTCCCGGCGCTTAAAGGTATCGAAATCGCCGACAGTTGGGGCGCCTATGTGGATTGCACGCCGGACGCGGTGCCAGTCATCTCGGCGTCCGATCACGTCAAGGGCCTTTATTTGGCGGCTGGCGGCTCCGGCCATGGCTTCGGCATTGGCCCTGGCATTGGTCGCTTGGCCGCTGACCTTGTTGCTAACGATAAACCCTGCGTCGATCCGACGCCTTTCCGACTGTCGCGCTTCTTTGACGGCTCCAGAGTCGAGGTGGGCGGTCTCTGATTGTGCTGGAAGGCCGCAGGTTCGGACCACGAACTTCCCAGGACCTGTCCGGCTCTTGTAACCGGAGACCGGCGAGGAGTTCATCAGAGCCTCTGGCTGAATAGCTTCGTCAGCGGCATGTGCGCCTTGCGGATCGGCGATTTCAGCACGACGTAGGTGAAATACTTGTCAATGCCGACGTCCAACTCGATCAGTTGCTCCATGATCTCCTGATATTCGCCGACCCCGGTAGTCACGAATTTCAGGAGATAGTCGTAACCGCCCGAGATCACATAGCACTCGATGAGTTGCTCGATTTTCTCGATAGCGGCGATGAAGCGAGCAAAGTCGGTCTGCCGGTGGTTCTTCAGCGTCACCTCGGTGAAGACCGTTACTGTCTGTCCCAACTTGGCGACATTGACCTGAGCCGTATAGCCCTCGATATACCCCTCCGTCTGCAGCCTCTTCATGCGCATCAGGCACGGGCTCGGCGAAAGATTCACCACCTCCGAGAGCTCCACGTTTGTCATTCGCCCATTCTGCTGCAGCACGTTCAGTATCTTGATGTCGATCCGATCGAGTTTCATGGACTTAGCTTTCGCTGATGAAAGTAGCGAGCCTATTCGACGATGCGCGCCACTATGTTACACCTGTGCAACAGCCTTCTTGAGCGCGCATTCGATGCTTTCGAGGAAGCGATCCACATGCTCCGACTGGCAAATCAATGGGGGCCGCACTTTCAACGTATCCTCGTTGGCGCCGGTCGTGCTGATAAGCACGCCATCGTCCCGCATCAAGTTTACGATCTCCAATGCCATAGCGCGCCGGCTGGCCCCGCCCATTCCATCCAACCCGATGTCGATGCCGCAGAACAGCCCGGCATTTCGAATGCCGCGGATACCATCGTGCAGCTTGGCAAGATGCTCCAACCCCACCTTGAGGCGCTCGCCCATGGCATGCGCATGCTCGAGCATTCGACCTCTATGCAGAATGGCCAGGACCGCGTCAGCTGCCGCGATCCCGACTGTATTGCCGCCGAAGGTGTTGGAGTACCGAGCAGTAGCGCCAAAGCGATCCATTGGCGCCTTGCGGCCAACGACCGCGCCTATGGGAAATCCATTGCCCATTGGCTTGCCGAGAGTGACGAGATCCGGGACAACCTGGTGCCGTTCGAAACCCCACATGTGTGTGCCTGTCCGTCCAAATCCCGGCTGAACTTCATCGGCAATGATAAGGCCACCCGCCTCGCGCACCGCCTTGACTCCGTCGGCGATGAAACCCGGCGGGTCCACCCAAACGCCGTCGCTCGAGAAAATGCTGTCGAAAAGCAGCGCCGCAATGCCAATGCCTCGCCGGTTCAGGTCGGCGATAGCGGAGCGAACCTGTTGTTCAAAGAATGCCGCGGCTTGCTCCTCGGGTATGCCCGCAGGGCCGTGTAGCGACACCATGCGAACGGCGGGACTGAGATTGACGGCGTCGCCCAGATTGGGTGATACCATCGCCGTCGCTGCGCTTGTGCCATGATAGGCATGAGAAGAGACGATCACACCTTCCCGACCACTGGTCAGCCGGGCAATCCGCAGCGCCAGATCGTTGGATTCACTACCTGTGCAGGTAAAGACAACGCGGTTCAGTTCTTCGGGGAAAGTGGCCACGAGCCGTTCGGCATAGTCGACAAGCCGCGGTTCAAGATAGCGGGTATTTGCGCTGATCCGGCTGGCTTGTTCCGCCATGGCAGCATTGATCTCTGGATTGCAATGCCCGAGAGAGGGCACATTGTTATAGAAATCCAGATAGCGACGTCCGTCGGGGTCGTAGAGCCACATGCCTTCGCCGCGCACGAAATGTACCGGCCGGCGATATTGGAGCCTGTAGGAAGCTCCCAATACGCTGTCGCGCCGGGCGATCAGTTCAGATTCGCGGGGGGGAATTGTGGCTTCCCCGGGGGTAAAGCGGTTGGGCATGAGATCTGTTGACATGTCTTTGATCCTGCTTGAGTTTCCATTCGCGAGAAGATCGCGGGGGACCGTGCCGATGACCAATGTGAGGGCAATGCGCGTGTAGGGATACGGGTACGGGTTACGGCAACGCGCGCCTCACCGCCCTCTCGCCATCCCCGGGGCATAATGCCGACAGGATGGACAGCCCGTGTTCGGCTCGGCCCACGTTCTTCTTGATATATGCTGCTTCGGCCGGGAAGAGGTTTGCTCGCCAGTAGTTGATTAGGATAAGGGCGCTTTGGCGCGCCCTTATCAGTCCGACGAGCAGTTTTGCTTCGAGAGGGCGGAGCGGAATCACCGAGGCATAGCCAGCGATCAGATGTTCCGCGCCGCCCAGAGCCAGAGACGGGTCCGTCACGAAGTGGCTTGCCGCAATCGCCAGATCCTGAATCCGTGGCCCCCAGCAGCCGTCGCCGAAATCAATGAAGGCGATACCACCATCGGTCAGGAGTGTATTGAAGGGGCTAGGGTCATTGTGCGTGACCTGCCAGGCTACATCGCTTAGTTGCGGCTCGATCAACTCGACATAGTTGTTCATGGCAAGACGCACGGATGCCGCAACTGGTCCCGATGGCAGATGCTCCTCCAGTTCCATCAGGTTTGACCAGCATCCTACGTGCCAAAGAACCGGGCGGTGCATGGCGGAGAGGTTCAGTGGCTCGAGAGCCAAACTGAGCCTGCCGAGCGCCCGGCCGACCCGGTAGAGGATTTCCGGAGTAGGGTTCGCCTGATGCAGCGGTGCCCCTGAAAGTCGCGTCTGAAGGTAGCCACAAATCTCATGCTCTTCGAACATCAGCATAGCGTCACCGGTGCGCACAATCCGAGGTGCTGCGAAACCG
Organism: Rhizobium sp. H4; assembly: GCF_003013335.1. Classification (NCBI taxonomy): domain Bacteria; kingdom Pseudomonadati; phylum Pseudomonadota; class Alphaproteobacteria; order Hyphomicrobiales; family Rhizobiaceae; genus Rhizobium; species Rhizobium sp. H4. The sequence goes on along the minus strand of NZ_PSOW01000021.1, from coordinate 113,020 downwards.
AAAGCGCCTTCCAGCCCGGCGAGGGCTTCAACCTGGAAGCGGAAACTGTCTCTTCCTTCGGGCCGTGCCGAAGTTTTGAGGATTAACTGATCGCCGTTCAGCAGGGTGACCTCCGTGGTACACTCGACCTCAGAGGATAGAACTCTCATCGCTCCCTTCAGGCCGTAGTGGCGCAGTAGCAACTCACCCGACAGCTGGGCTTCTGCTGGGCTCGGCTTTGTCGCCAGAATAGCGGCAGCGGCCCCAAAATATGCTTTGGTGAACGGCTCGCGGACTGACTGTTTCCCGCCGGGATGACGGGCGTTGTCGTCTGAAACCGGATCGCTACAATCATTCACGACTGAGATCCTCGCACTGTTGGAGTCGACGGCATGCGCATCGGCAAGCGACCGTCGGAATGGCATCGCGGCCGCCGCGCCCGACCCTGAAAAGCGTCGGGCGTTTATGACTGAGGGCAATACCCGGTTTCCCGCCTTCGGACTGTCGCTCGGGCCCGGGCTCTTAAAGTCTCCTCGCCGGCGTCGCCATCCATGATTGCGCCGCCGGACACTGAGAAATATTCAGACGTACTCAGGGTTCCTCAGAGCCCGACAACGCCCGGCAAATCCGAGATCCCGGAGATTTCTGTATAGCCGTAATAGGGATTGGCCGGCTCGTGACCGCGATTGACCCAAACCTTGTTCTTGATCCCGAGGTCATGTGCGGACATCAGATCGTAACGGAACGAGGAAGAGCAATGCAGTATCTCCTCCGGACCGCAACCTAGCATATCGAGCATATATTCGAAGGCGCGGAAGTGTGGCTTATAGGCGCCGGCGTCTTCGGCCGTGTAAACGGCGTGGAACGGCGCGCCGAGCTTCTCGACGTTGGACATGATCTGCGAGTTCATCGCATTTGACAGAATGACCAGGGGAATTTCCTTGGCGACCTTGGCAAGACCCGCCGGAACGTCGGGATGCGGCCCCCAGGTGGGGACCCGTTCGTAAACCATCAGCGCGTCTTCATCCTTGAACTCGATGGCGTTGCGTTTGCAGGTCCTTGCCAATGCGTTATGGACGACCTCCGCATAGGGTTTCCAGTCGGCCATGACTTCATCAAGCCGGTATGCAGAGAAGTCGGCGATGAACTGCAGCATTTTCTGCTCGCTCATGCGCTCGGAATAGAGATCGCGTGCCGCCTCCGCCATCTGAAAGTTGATAAGCGTACCATGGCAGTCGAAGGTGATGTATTTCGGGCGGAAAGGAGTCATGTGCTTCGTCCTTGCTTTGCGGGGAGTTGTTCAAGTCATGATCAATCATAGCCCGGCGGGCGCTTTTGAATTACCCGGACATGTCGGATCATCAGCAGAAAATGCTGGAGGGCGACGTCATTTGCCCTTGTGATTGCGGGTCGAGAGTGATCCGCGATCGCTTCAGGCATCGACTGACACCAATTAGCCAACCGGTCTCTGTGGAAACAACCGGGGACTTGCTCGGCAAAATTTCCGGAACGGTGGGCGTCGAAACTCTCTGCCAAACCCTCCCGCGAAAACAAAACAATCTGCTCAAAGCCCCCTGGATTGCGGCCAATAGACCCACCGCTCACCTATTATAGTGATTGGAGTTCAGCTCCTGCTGCACCGATGCACCCGATGAATTGAAATGGAGGGATCACGCATGAGAACGCTGCTGCTCAAGAAGGACGAAGTCAGAAGGCTCGTCAGCAAGACGGACGTCATCGGCGCGGTCGAAGAGGCTTACAAGGCATACAGCAGTGGGCAGGTGGAGCAACCTCCTTATCTCGGAATACATCTCCCCTCTCGCCGTGGGGAAATCGACTTCAAGCTTGGCTACTATAGCGTCAACGAAATTATCTCCATGAAAGCGCACTCCGGAGGGTTCAAGAACAACCCCGCAGAACATGGCGTGCCCAACAGCATGGGCACGATTCTCCTGTTTGATGCCAGGAGCTGCGCATTGATTTGCATCATGGATGGAAGCTTGATCACTGGCATCAGAACGGGGGCTGCGGGGGCCGTCTCCGTCAAAGCATTGGCGAGAAAGAACGCCAAGACAATCGCATCGATCGGCACCGGCAATCAGGCAAGGATGCAAATCCGGGCGATCAACGAGATCATGAAGATCGAAAAGATCCACGCCTGGGACAGCACCCCGGAAACGGGTTGCAAGTACAAGGCTGACATCGAGCGTGAACTGGGTATTCCCGTCATCGTCGCGAGCTCTAAGAAGGAGGCGGTCGAGCAGGCCGACATCCTGGTTACGACGACACGTGGGACGGGGTCACTGGTGGAAGCGGATTGGGTGAAGCCCGGCACACACATTGTCGCAATCGGCACAGATCAACGCGGCAAACAGGAGCTGGATCCGGAGCTTTTCAGGAACGCGAAAATTATCGTCGATTCCTTCTCACAATGTACGGAGAAGGGCGAGACTTGGCACCCTCTGAACAAAAACATCATCGCAAAAGACGACATCCATGGCGAAATCGGCGAGGTATTGCTGGGAAGTAAGCCGGGACGAGAAAGTGACGATGAAATCACCATCTTCGATTCCACAGGGATGGCCATACAAGACAATACGACCGCCAGCAAAATCTATCAGAACGCCATAGCCAATAACGTCGGCACTTTCTTCCAGTTTTTTGAGGAATGACCATGCGCAACTATCCAACCATTCAGGACATCCGCGAAGCTCAGCAACGACTAAAGCCGCATGTCAGGCACACGCCGCTGTTGCGTGCCGACAAAATCGAGAAAGCGGCTGGTTGTCAGCTCTACCTCAAGCCGGAAACCCTGCAGATCACGGGCGCATTCAAGATCCGCGGCGCCCTGAACAAGGCTCTCTCGCTCCCCCGAGAGGAGATCGCAAACGGCATCATTGCGACCTCGTCGGGCAACCACGCCCAGGCGCTTGCTTACGCAGCCAAGATGCTCGGCGTAAAAGTGATTTTGGTGCTGCCGGTCACCACACCCAAAATCAAGATCGCCAATACGGAAGCCCTTGGCGCCGAAGTCATTCTTTTTGATGGTGATAATGCCGCTAGATGGAGAAGAGTCTACGAGATCGCCGAAGGAAACAATTATGCGGTCATTCACGGCTTCGAGGACCCCGTCGTAATGGCTGGTCAGGGAACGATCGGGTGTGAGATCCTCGAAGACTTGGAAGATGTGGACACGGTTATCGTACCCGTGGGCGGTGGAGGGCTGATCTCGGGGATCGCCACTGCGATAAAAGAAACCAAGCCATCGGTGCGCGTTATCGGGGCAGAGCCTGCCTTGACACCGAAGTATTTTCACAGCCGGATAAACAAGGAGCGCACATCGCTTCCGTTAAAGAACACGATCGCGGATGGTTTGAGGTTGAGTGTTCCGGGTCAAAATCCTTACCCGATTATCGAAAAGTATGTCGACGAGATTGTTCTTGTTGAAGACGAGCACATCATTGCCGGAATGCGTGCTCTTGCCAAGGATGCGAAATTGATCGCTGAACCCGCCGCCTCCATAGGAATAGGAGCACTGTTAGCGGGCAGCTTAGACGTAAAGCCTGATGAGAAAGTATGTGCGGTTTTGTCTGGCGGAAATTGGGATCTATCCGACCTTGCCGAGATTTACAATGTGGCGCCGTGATCCGTTTCACCATCGGTCAGCACACCAACCCGATCGCCGTTGAACATGTGCGATCCGCCATATCCTCTGTGCAAATACAAATGGTCTGCCGCGGGCGAACCGCGGCTTTCATTCGGCAGGGACGACAGACCGAGTATGAGAGCGACCAATGAAACACGCCCACAGGTTTTATATTGAAGGGGGGGTCGCTTCGTTGTGTCGAAAACATGTGAGGTCATCGATCCCTGTACGGAGCAATCGATCGGTACGATCGCACTCGGCAGTGCCGCCGATGCGGAAAAGACGGTCGCGGCCGCGCGGCGGGCCTTTGCCTCCTTCTCGCAGACGACCAATGAAGAGCGCATCGAACCACTGAAGCGCATTGTTGGTGATCCAGAAGCGCCGCAACGACGAGCTAGGCGAAATCAGCTCACGGGAAATGGGCGCGCCGCCCTCCATCGCCCGGGCCGAGCAGGCGGGCATGAGCGCTGTCATTTCGAGCAGGCGATCAAGGCCATCGAGAAGCTTTGCCTTCGACTACCCATAGCAGGGTTGTCGAAAGTGGTTACCGAACATCGGGCTTTTCCCGACACTGGCTGAAGCGGATAAAGGTCGCCTCACATCGACAATAAGACGGGAACATGGCCGCCGCTGTTGCTCGGCCACCAGAGGCTGGAGAGCACCGGCGCAATACTTCGGGATCGAAGTCGACCACACCTTAACCATTCCAGAGCGAGTTGAAACGGAGCTTGTGGCTGCGGCTTCTAATTGAAGCGCCCTTTCTGCAGGATCCAACCGAAGATCGACTTGGCCCAGCCATCTCCCACGCTTGCGGACGAGCGCTGTGGGCCCCAATCAATGGTTGAGGAACAGCCTCGGTTATTCGAAAGCGGACATGGATAGCGGCAGCGCACCAAACGCGCCCCGATCCCGACGTTCGGATCGCACCATAGCCGAACGCCGGCAAGTCACGCGTACGCAAGGGAGGCCATGCTTGCCCTCCGAACGATAAAGAGAAGGGGCGAAGGACCGCCCCGGTCTCATTAGCAAAATGGCCTGAGCCCTGATTTTCAGGCACGCTTGAGAGCTGGCTCCAGGCCAACGGCGGCAGCCAACCCGCCGATATCCTTGATCTCAGTGTATTCGTAATAGGGATTGGCCGGCTCATGGCCGCGGTTGACCCAGACCTTGCTCTTGATGCCCAGGTCATAAGCGGTCATCAGGTCGTAGCGGAAGGATGAGGAGACATGGGTAATGTCTTCCGGTCCGCAGCCGAGCTTGTCGAGCATGTATTCGAAGCCCTTCATCAGAGGTTTGTATGCCCCGACTTCTTCTGCCGTGATTACCATATGGATGGGCGCGCCCAGCTTTTCAACATTCGACATGATCAGGCTGTTCATGGAATTGGACAGGATGACCAGCGGGATTTCCTCGGCCACCCTGGACAGACCAGCCGGGACGTCAGGATGCGGACCCCAGGTTGGCACCTCGTCATAGATGCGTTGCGCGTCTTCGGGTTTGAATGGGATACCGATGCGCTTGCAGCTGCGTTCGATTGAATTGTGCACTACTTCGACAAACGGTTTCCATGGCCCTAGCACCTCGTCAAGGCGATAGCCCCTGAAAGCCTCGACAAAAGCGGCCATCGCTTGAGAGGAGAGGCGCTCGCCGTAGACGCGCCGAGCAGCGCCGGCCATATCGAAATTGGTGAGCGTGCCGTAGCAGTCGAAGGTTACGTACTTCGGTCGAAATTGGGTCATTGTGTGTATTCCCTCCAATTTTCATGGCACGGTGTGCCGATCCAAGGTCATCGTAGCGGGCCTGCCGCCTGTCTAATGAGGTCGCCGTTCCGATAGACCGCGATGCAGCAGCGGCGCAGGAAACTCTGCGAATCCGTAACTGGTCACTTCCGCTGCCTTTGTTGATCCCGGCTAATCCAGCCAACCGGAAGACTCCAACTAGTTTGCTGCATTCCGACCAGTGGGTGCACACTGACATAACTTTGTCGCTATGGCAAGAGATTGTCCAACAATCCTTAGTATTTTCTCTTGGGTCGCTTTCCGACGACTTGTGTGTCGTCGCTCCTCAACTTACAACCGAGTGGCCATTTTCATTGTTTTAACGCTGAAATATCTAGTCGATTTTCGAGCAGAATATCCAATAGACCCCGCTCTTTCGTCGCCAGCGAATCGACCCGATCTCTCCATCGCAGAAAAAATTGTTGTACAAAAATTGCGGATGTGAAATATTCCATCGAGCCCCACTCTCGAGGCAGGATCTGAATGAGTTTGAAGATGGGTCATAAGCATCAGCGCGGGCCAGCACGCGCCGCTGAGCTGTCCGAGGCGTGCCATCCCGTTGGCGCTACGGAAGCTGAAGCAATCGCCGAACGGCTCTATGGTACACGCGGCTCCGCAACCCGCTTTGAAACCGAGAAGGACGACACGTTCCTCCTGGACTGCGCGGCCCAGGGGAAGTTTGTGCTCAAGATCGCTCATCCTTCTGAACGCATAGAGGAGCTCGATTTCCAGGTCGCGCTGATGCGTCATCTCGAGCAGCGAGCCCCCGATCTACCCATCCCCCGCACACTTCGCGACGTCGACGGGGTGGATTTGCCGATCGTCACCACGAGTGCCGGCGAGCGGCGAGTGGTGCGGCTCATTAGCTTCATGGCCGGCACCCCGCTCGACCGAACATTCTGCACAGCCCCACAGCGCGAACGGATCGGGGAAATTCTGGCAAAGCTGCGTCATTCCATGGCCGATTTCTCGCATCCCGCTGACGGTCGGGCGGTGGCATGGGACGTCAGCCATCTGCTCGACCTCAGAGATCTATTGAGCTTCATCCCTAAAGGCAGCAAGCGGGCATGGACAGTCAGCGCGCTCGAGCGGTTTGCCGAAATCAAGCCTGAACTCGACCTGTGCCGGCGGCAAGTGCTCCACAATGATTTCAATACGTCGAACCTGGTCGTCGATCATGCCAGCCCGCGATTCCTGACCGGCGTCATCGACTTCGGCGATGCGGTCCGCACCGCCATCGCCGTCGACGTCTCCACGGCGTTAATGAATCAAATGCCAAAAACATCCGACCATGGGAACCGGTGTGACCTGTTCGACGCACCGCGCGACGTTTTGCGCGGCTATCTCCGTCATGCCGACCTGACAGACGAGGAGCTTCGACTCATCCCGTTCCTAGCAATGGGCCGTCTTGCGGTTCGTGCGCTGCTGACGTGCTGGCGCGCCGAGATATTCCCAGAGAATAGCCGCTACATCCTGCGCAATACCGAAGCCGGCTGGGCCCACCTCGAGTGGTTCCACTCGATTTCCGCCGCCCAGATTTCCGATCTTCTGACACGATAGGAACCACAATGTCCAAGCAAGCGACTACTCTGCCTAAGGGCTTCCGTGGCGACATGCCAAATGGCTTCAACCCTCAGGACACGTCTCATCTCACAAGTGAAGATCTGGCGCATGTCGCCAGGCGGCAACGGCTGCTCGGGCCGGCTTATCGGCTCTTCTACAAGTCGCCGGTTGAGATCTCACGTGCCAAGGGCGTTTTCCTCTATGACAAGCACGGCAACGAATATCTCGATGCCTACAACAACGTGGTATCGCTGGGTCACTCTCATCCGCGTGTCGTCGAGGCGATCCAGAAGCAGCTCGAGGTGCTCTGTACCCACACGCGTTACATGCAGGAGCCCCTGCTGGACTATGCCGAAGCACTGATCGCTACGTTCGGTGGCGAACTCGGCCGCACCGGATGTGCAATGTTCACATGCACGGGCTCGGAAGCGAACGATCTCGCCCTGCGAATCGCGCGTTACCACACACGCAAGACCGGTGTCATCGTCACGGCGGAAGCCTATCACGGCAACAGCGGCGCGGTAGCGGCAATCTCGCCGTCGCTCGGCAGGAAGTCGGCTTTGGATCCCTATCTCCGGACGGTCGCCGCGCCAGATTCCTATCGCCTGCCTGTCGAGGAAATCGGCCGGCGGATGGCGGAGGATGTCGCGCGGCAGATCGCCGACATGGAGCGGCATGGCGGCGGCCTAGCGGCCTTCATCGCCGACTCCGTCTTCTCCTCCGATGGTCTCTACGTCGAAACCACGGACGTATTGGCGCCGGTGGCGGAAGTGGTGCGCAAGGCGGGCGGCCTGTTCATTGCCGACGAAGTGCAATCCGGATTCGGGCGGACCGGCACCCAATTTTGGGGTCACCGGCGTCACAGGGTCGATCCGGACATCGTTACTATGGGCAAGCCCATGGGCAACGGCTATCCCGTCGCCGGCGTAGTCCTGCGGCCCGAACTCGTCGCCGACTTCGGATCCAGCATGCGCTACTTCAACACGTTTGGCGGCAACTCCGTCGCTATCGCCGCTGCAAGGGCCGTACTCGACACGATCCTCGAAGAGGGACTGTTAGACAACGCCGTCAAGATCGGCGCAGAAATCCTCGATGGCCTCAGGGACCTGCAGAAAAAATATGAATTCGTCGGCGATGTTCGTGGGACCGGCCTCTATTTCGCGGTCGAACTCGTCAAGGATAGAGACCGGAAAACGCCGGACATGGACCGTGCGCTTGCAGCCGTCAATGCCTTGCGCGATCGGCGCATTCTCATTTCCGCGACGGGAGCGGACGCGCATATCCTGAAGATCAGGCCCCCGCTCATCTTCACATCGGCCAACGCGGCGCGTCTGCTCGAGGGCGTCAACGAGGCGCTTCGGTCCGTGCAGACATAGAACCCGCCACCATGCAGCCAGTAGGCACAATATCATTTCCCTTGCCCGCGTCGCCGCATGTGGCGTAGGCATGCGAACTGATCAACGAGCAGAGCCAAAAGCCATGCCGCCGCTGCCCGCCAAGAATAGAGCCGAAGATCCAGAGATGAACGTCGAGCCCTTGCCGGCCAGCGCGGTTGACATCCTGACCCACGCGTTGCGACGGCGCATCTTGTCGGGGGATTTCCGACCGGGCGAGTTCCTCCGCGACGTGAAGATGTGCGAAGAGCATTCGACCTCGCGGCACACATTCCGTACAGCAGCCCAGGTGCTCGTCACCCAGGGCCTGCTGCGTCAAATACCGAACCGAGGCTTTGTAGTGCCCGAATTCGGGCCGGACGATATTGTCGATATCACACGCGTGCGCGGCGCCATTGAGGGCGAGGCCATTCGACTGATCGTACTGACCGGCGTCATCCCGTCCCAAGCGCTGGAGGCGGTCGACATTATGCACAGGTCGACTCTATCGGCCGACAGATCCCTGTTGGTTGCTGCGGACCGGGACTTCCACCGCGCGATCATCGCCGCTAGCGGTAGCGCTCGCCTGAAGCGGACCTATTCAGACCTCGAGGGCGAGATCGAACTCCTTCTCGCACAGCGGCAGGATTTCTACGCCACCGCCGAAGAAATGGCGGAAGAACATGAGCGGCTCATCAACAGCTTGAGAAGTCGCCACTATGATACGGCGCGGGATGCGTTCCAGGAGCACTGGGAAGATCTCCAGATCAAATTGCTAGATCAACGCTGACCAATCCGCCGTGAATGCGTCGTCACTTCAGACCTTCAGGTCAGCCAACAGCTTGGCTCGCCAGGCAGAAGGTTTGAACGGCCGGTGTTTGAGGTCGGCCTCCAGCACGCCGGACCATCGCAACGACACCACCCTCGTTACGCAGCCCCCATTCTTCGAGGAGGGATGAAAGGCCGCTGTCTTCGGGGATGTCAACTCGCACGACACGACCTTCCTTGCCGGAGAGGATGAAGGCCAGCAAATCCCTCGCCTGTCCAGCGTTTGCCGCAACGACCGGCCCCACGACTTCGCCCTTGCCGAACAGCCGCGTCGCCGCGAAGGCGACAATACCGTCACCGTCCCGAATGGCGGCGAATGTCCCCTCGTTCGCCAGAACATCATGCAGCGCGTCCCGATCGGCGCCGAATGCCGCACTATCGAGCGCCTTGATCGCAGGCAGGGCGGCAGACCCGATCCATTCAACATTTGCAGGAGCATCGACGCGACCGGTGACGCCCTGGTGGCGGGTGATTTTGTGCGTCGTGACGAAACCCAGCTTTTCATAAAGCGGCAAGCCGTCGCTGGTGGCCCTCAAACGGCATTCTCTATCACCGGCGAGTTCCAACACGGCAGTGGTCAATTTTCTTCCCAATCCCTGGCCTCGCTGGCTTTCGTCGACAATGATCATGTTGATGGCTGCACAGGTATCGCCGAAGGGAGTCATAAAGGCGGTACCCACGACCCGATCACCTGCAAGGGCAACGCGTCCCTCACTCAGGGACCATATCATTTCCCAGTCTTCTCTCCTGTGCGCCCAGCCAGCCGCACGCGACAGCGCCACGGCACCATCAAGATGATGAGCCTCGAAAGGCGCAAGAACGATCGATTCCCTTTGCAAGAATTCATCCATTTCGTGGTCTTTCTTAAATCGAGGCGAAGATTGCGGTAACCGCGATTACACTGGTGTCTGTTGAACCATTAAGGGCGTGCCGGCCGGATCGCGCCGTTTGCCCCCGCGAAATTGAGAGGCAATTCGAGGCGCACGACCTCGAATGATCAGGTGACGGTGACGAAGATCTTCCGCACCGTTTCGATCGTCTTCCAAACGCCGATGTAACCCGGCTTCATCACGAAGCTATCGCCGGCGCGGTAAATGACCGGCTCTTTCCCCTTCTCGGTCAATTCGATCACGCCATGGACGAGATGACAGAATTCAAACGTCTCGCCCTTGATGGAGTGCGTTTCACCGGGCGTCGCCTCGAAAACCCCCGTATTCACTGTGCCGTCTTTTGCGGTGTCCTGCAGCCAGGTCTTGAAAGCCGGGCTACCAGCTATGAGGCGATCCGGCTCGGCAATTCGCTGCTTCGGCTCGAATGACGGATTCGGGTCAATGGTTTTCAGCAGGGACATTGATCTCTCCTATTCTGGCTGGAGCCACCCGCTTTGTCCGGATAGTTCCAAGCCGATCTGATCTGAGTTGATCGCGGCGCACCTACCAGGTGGCGGCGATATATTTCGTTTCGAGATATTCGAGCATTCCGTGGTGGCTGCCTTCGCGTCCGAGGCCGCTCTGTTTCATGCCGCCGAACGGCGCGGCAGCGTCGGAGACAACCCCGCGGTTGATTCCGACCATCCCGCTTTCCAGCCTGCCCGCGACAGCGAGCGCCCGCTTGAGGTCCTGGCTAAAGACATAGGATACCAGCCCGTATTCGGTATCATTGGCCAACTCGACGGCCTCATCCTCGGCATCAAATACAATCACCGGCGCAACCGGACCGAAGATTTCTTCGCGAAGGATCTCCGCGTCCGCAGAGACGTCGGCCAGAACGGTTGGCAGATAGTAGAAACCTTCGCCGTTTACTCTGCTCCCGCCGGTCACCAGGCGGGCACCCTTGGCGATAGCGTCGTCGACTAGGCGCTCCACCTTGGCCACTGCGGCATCCGTTATCAGCGGACCAAGCTGCGTATCCGCCAGCAGCCCTGGTCCGACATTGAGCGCTGCCATCTCTTCCGCGAAGCGCCGTGTGAAATCAGCCGCAATTCCCTTTTGAACGTAGAACCGGTTTGCAGCCGTACAGGCCTCCCCGCCGTTGCGCATCTTGGCGACCATTGCCCCGGCGACAGCCGTCTCCAGGTCGGCGTCATCGAATACAATGAAAGGCGCGTTGCCGCCCAGCTCCATTGAGCAACTGACAACCTGGTCCGCGGCCTCGCGCAGCAGTATCCTGCCAACGCCTGTCGACCCGGTGAACGACAGTTTCCGGACCCGCTTGTCATGCAGCATTGCGCTGACCACTGGGCCTGCCTTTTTCGTGGGAACGATATTGACCACTCCTGCGGGAACGCCTGCCTGCCGCATGAGTTCTCCGATCGCGAGCGCCGTAAGAGGCGTCTCGGCTGCGGGCTTGAGGATGCAGGTGCAGCCTGCAGCCAAAGCTGGAGCAATTTTTCGGGTCGCCATTGCTGCCGGGAAGTTCCATGGCGTTACCAATACCGCGATACCAATCGGCTCATGACTCACGATGATCTGGTTTGCGCCCGAAGGTGATAGTCCAAATTCACCCGGGGCCCTTACCGCTTCCTCGGCATACCAGCGGAAAAACTCCGCCGCGTAGGCGACTTCCGATCTCGCATCCGGAAGCGCCTTGCCATTCTCCACGGTAATCAGCTGCGCCAGCCACTCTGCTTGTTCGACAAGAAGGTGAAAACACTTCATCAGAATATCCGCGCGCCGGCGTGGCGAGGTTAGCTTCCAAGCCCCGGCCGCCTTTTCCGCCGCGTCGACGGCCGCTATTGCATCCTGGATATCACCATCACAAACCGTAGCGATCGCATCGGCACTCGAGGGATCGATCACATTGAAAGTCCTGCCAGCTTTCGCCGAGACCCATTCGCCGCCGATGAACAGTTGGCTGGGCGCATTGCTTGCTACAGCAGCTGCCTGCGAAGGGGCAGCACGGCCTTTTTCTAGTGTCGGAGTTGTTTTCACGTTCAGCACCATTAGCTACCAATCAGGATTGTTGTGCGATCAATATAGAATTGGTTTCGTGATTGGTGTCAACATAGATCAAATTGGTCTCGTCGATTATTTGTGACATGGGGTCCCTTGCCCCAAACCGCTGCGCACAACAAACGGCCGCGCCACTCTGTGGCTGCCGATCGATTGGCTGCCGTCGTCAGCTTCGTACCAGGCGCCTCACTTAGGTTTGCAGGCCCGGCCAAATGCCTAAGCCCGGGTCGTGTGATGGCTCGATCCACACTGTCTTGGAACGACGGGCAAAGCGCACATCAACTGATCTTCCGACCGGGGCAGTTAATGGCACATTAGTCCAGGGGAACGTCTTTTTTCTCGGCGATGAAGTCAGCGGGGTCATCAACTTCAGGCTACAGCATGAGGATGCGCCCGCGTCGGAGCTTGCTGACGTGCTTGTCGGTTGGGCGGGCGAAGCCACCGGGAACCTGAGCAAAGAGAGGCCGCGAGCGCTGCTGCAGGTTATCAGGGAGCGCGATGCGTGACGGATGCGATGCGGAAAGGGAGGCGCTGCCAGGTTTCACAATGGCTTCGATTTCGAGGCGATATTCGAGCCGGAAAGAAAGAGCCTTACTGCCGGAGATCTCCGTGTTAGCTTATCGGCCGGTAACGCCGGACATCCTAAGGTTAGCGACCGTTCAAGTTCCATGAAATATCTTCTCGATCGAACTGACGAACAGATACTTGTCGAGTTGAAGGCTAATGCCCGAATCTCGCATGCGGAGTTGTCGGCGAAGGTGAACCTTTCCCGCAATGCCGTGCGGGTGCGGATCGAACGGTTGGAGCGAGAAGGCTTCATCAAGGGATATACGATCGTTACCGGCGATGGAGGCAAAAGCCAACACGTCACGACCGCATTGATTTTCGTCTATCGTCACGATCGCATGAGGGGCGGCGACGTCATTCAGGCGTTACGGAAGATTCCGGAAGTTGTGGCTTGCGACGTGATGACGGGTGATTTCGACTTGCTCGTTCGGGTCGAGTCCCACGAGGCTGACCGCATCCGGCAGATTTGGCAGTTGATTGCCGAGATGCCCGGCGTGCGCGATACGCTGACTGCGTTCGCTCTCTCCTCTGTAATCCGAAAATAGTCCAGTGTATCGGTTCGGCGTTCAAGCCCAATCGAGCCGCAATGAGCGCGTCGTGATCGAGTTGCGGGCCGCGCCACACGTGGACGAGCGCCGCGCTGGCTGGCAGCCGTCTCGAAGCGCCCGGCGTCGAGCAACCCTTCCGTCTCTTGCGTCAGCGGCAGCGGCAGAAGATACCACATGGTGGGCTCCGTCTGGGGCTAGAATCCATTAATCCGATTTCCAACCCGAGGCTCATCTTGTCGCCAAACCCTAAAGATGGCAATTAACACTCAGTGAATTAGCGCTTCAGGTACAGATTAATGCTCACGTCCGACGATCTAGCTTTCTTTTCGGTTCTCACGGGCTCGAAATCTCTCGCGGAAAGCGCACGAAAGCTGGGCGTGACACCTCCGGCGGTGACCCAGCGCCTGCGCGCGCTTGAAGAGAAAGTCGGGGTAAGGCTGATCGACCGGTCCGGACGCCATCTTCGTCTGACCGAAGAGGGCTCACTGGTCGCTTCTCACAGCGTCATTGTCAGCGATGCCATAGATTCCCTTGCTGAAGCCTTGGCTGATCGGAAGGGTGCAGTTCGCGGGCACCTAAGGGTCGCCGCGCCTCACGGGTTTGGAAGGATCTACGTGGCCCCGGTCGTGGAAGCGTTTGCTCGAGAGCATCGCAGTGCCTCCGCTACCCTGCAATTGTCCGACCATCCCACAGCGCTGATCGTCGACAGTTATGAGGTGGTTGTTCACATCGGGGCATCCGCGCATCTGGACCAGGTGGTGACGACACTGGCGCCGAACCATCGAATTCTTTGCGCAAGTCCAGAATACCTCGCTTCGGCTGCGCCCATTTCTACGCCCGCCGATCTGGCGCGACATCGCTGTCTCGTCGTTCGCGAGAACGAGGAGGATGTAACGCTCTGGCGGTTCAAGGGATCGCGGCAGGAAAGTGCGACAGTGCGCGTTAATCCTGTCATGTCGAGCAACGATGGTGCCGTCATTCGGGATTGGGCGCTGGCTGGTCAGGGCATCTTGATGCGCTCCGAATGGGCCGTTGCAGAAGACCTCGCCAAGGGACGGCTGAGACAGGTGCTTCCCAACTGGAAGCTTCCGTCAGCCGATATCGTCGCCATCCTCGGATCGCGGCACGGCCGAAGTGCGCGGACGGCCGCTTTCCTGACGATGCTTCGTCAGTCGCTGAAACCACTGCCCTGGCGAGCCGACCCCGCCGAGCCGCCCAGTCAATAACCGAGGATGGACTTCGTCTCGAGATACTCTTCGAGCCCGTATACACCATACTCGCGGCCATTACCGGATCGCTTGTAGCCACCGAACGCGGCCGCTCCGTCCCATGCGGGATAGTTGATATGAACCTGGCCGGCACGAATGCGCAGCGCCACCCGCCGCGCCCGCTCCGGATCTGGAGACTGGACATGGGCGCCCAAACCATAGACGGTGTCGTTGGCAATGCTGATTGCCTCTTCCTCGTCCTTGTAGGGCATAATCGAAAGTACAGGACCGAATATCTCCTCACGAGCGATGCGCATGTCGGGTTTCACCTCCGAAAAAATCGTCGGCTTCGTGAAAAAGCCGCTGTCGAGGCCCGCCGGCCGCCCCAGACCACCGCACAGCAGTTTGGCGCCATCATCGATTCCCGCCTGAATCATGACCTGCACGCGGTCAAACTGAGCCCGATTGGCAATCGGGCCCATGTCGGTCGCCGGATCAAGCGGGGCGCCGACTCGGATGGCCCTCGCAGTGGCGCTTGCCAATTCCTCCACCTCCTCGAGCCGATGTGCGGGGACGAGCATGCGCGTCGGAGCACTGCACGACTGGCCCACATTGCGCATACCGGCAAGCACGCCCTTCGCAACCGCCTCGCTGAAGTCGGCATCGTCGAGCAAAATGTTCGGCGACTTCCCGCCAAGTTCCTGAACCACGCGCTTCACGGTCGGTGCGGCCGCCTGGGCGACGAGTACTCCTGCGCGGGTGGAACCGGTGATCGAGATCATGTCAACGTCAGGATGGCTGGCGAGTGCTGCTCCGACGCTCTCGCCAGTGCCGTTGACAAGATTGAACACGCCTGGCGGAACGCCGGCATCGTGCATCAACTGGGCGAAGAGCAGAGCGCTAAAAGGTGACAGTTCACTAGGCTTGAGCACGACGGTGCAGCCTGCCGCGATCGCCGGAGCGACTTTGGCGGTGATCTGGTAAAGCGGCCAGTTCCAGGGTGTGATCAGCGCGCACACCCCGATCGCTTCCTTGGCGGTCGCGGTGCGCCCGTCAACGGTCACGAACCGATACTTATCGAGTATCTCCATCTGGACACGGATGTGCTCGGCAGCAAATGGCACTTGGGACGCTTGCGCGAAGCTGATCGCTGCTCCCATTTCCATGACGAGCGCTTCTGCGAACGTCTTCGCTCTTTCCATGAGGAGCGAATGCATCCTGCCAAGCAGGGCGAGCCTTTCCGGCACAGATGATTGAGAAAAGGCGGGGAAGGCCCTGCGCGCCGCGGCAACCGCTAAATCGACATGATGAGCATCGCCCGCGGCAATCTGCCCGACGACTTGTTCCGAGGCGGGATCCACGACCGGTAAACGAGCTAAATAGGCGAATTCCTGCCATTCCCCTCCAATATAAAACTGGTTTTTCTCACTGGTCACCGTAGGTTCACCTCGTGTCACAAAAAAGCGGCCGTTCGAACTCTGCGAGAAAAATGCCTGAAACCACTAAGATGACAATTCATGTTGCCTAAAGGGCCGCTTAAGACAGGTGTTAACAATTTCGCATGTTGCACCGGCTACATCTCGCATATTTCTACTTCGAAACCACAATGGCTGGACAGCGAACTTTCACTCAATCCACCCCTGCACAATGGGTTTGGCGGACACAGCTAGCAATGCTGTTTCTTTCCCTCAGTCACATGCTGAAGAGCAAGACAGGCTGCATCAATTCCGTGTCGCGGAGCGCTAGCTCAGTCAGATAGGCCGCACCGCCGCTTCCAGTACCATAAAGGCAACGAGCAGAATGAGGGCATCGATGCCGAGGCCCCTACCGCCCAGTACAAGAGGCGGCTGTGTTCTTGCTGTGTGCCAGGGCGCATACGCCAGTATGCACGTGGGCCTCGGCGATTTCGCTTTAATACGATCACCGAACAAAATAATATTGCTTATTGATCGGCAACTTCAGCAGCCCACCACTCCCTGGGGTGCTTAAAGTAACAAGTGTGGGACGGAGACCTGAAGCCAAGTGCAAAGCGCCGTTCACGTGCCTTTCCCCTCCCAGGGTATATTGGCTGCCGTTGAACAGGTCCGTCGGCAGCAGTTTTTTCTGCACGCAGGAGACACAGAAGATCATTGAGCGCTTCTGCCCTGGGCTCAGAGTCCCGCAGCCGCGTGATTGAGGAGCGGCAACTCGCCAGCGAAGAGCGATGATCGAGGCTGCGGAAATCCGTCATCCTGGCTAATTGAGAGGCAGGGCAAGACCTTGGCTGATCAGGGTGCTCCCGACATCCTTGCCGTGACCCGCAGCGTTCCGCAGCGCCCATGGTTGCACTTGCTGGTACCTTGAGTGCCTGCCGGACAGGCATACGTGACTTTATGAGACGCGTGCGTCCGCCTTTGCATCCGTGGTGACGTCAGAGACTCGATGGACATGTCAGTTCCCGCATCAGAAGGCGCACGGACACAGGGTTGGCAGGCTCGGCGAACGACATCTGCAGGTAGGCGCGCGCGCCGGTTGCCCGCACGTCTATGAGAAAACGCCGGCCGCCGTCGCGTGGCCGCAAGCGTGATCCGTCCAGAAAGCGCAACAGGCCCCACGGCCCGGGCGCGCTCTTTTTCTCGACAGTTCTGACGCTATCGAAGGAGATTTCGAGGCCGCGTGATGGCAAGTCCCCCGGCCAGTTGAAGGTCACCGCCCCGCCTGACGTGGTAACCGGAGCGTGAGCGCCGCCGATCGAGATGGTAGCCGCACCGCGCTGCGCAAGTGCCTCCAGCGATACAGGGAGGCGCGGCGCGGTCCCCTGACGAAAGAGCGCGTCACCGATCGCGGAAGCTTTCTGAAAGAACGTTGCGCTTTCGGGCGCGTAGCCGGAAAGCCGTGCCTCCGGTTTCCAGCGCCACGGGGTCGTTGATGTGTCCATTGAAGGCGCCAGTTGCGTCCGGAAATAGGTCGCCACCAGACCATTCGGCGCGAAAATGCGCGCGACTTCGGCCATATCCGCGTCCGACCCGTCAAAGAACGGATAGCGGCCTGCCACAGCGGCCTGGCAGGCCATGGCAATCTCGCCCCAAGCCCCCGGCGGCCTTCCTGTCGGGACCAGATCCTCGGCCTTTTCTATCGCCTTTGGAGAGGCCGTTTGGGAGATCACGTCTTCGACCATTTGTACGACGAGCAGCGGGGCCTGCTGCAGGGCGACGATGGAGTTGGCGCGTTCCTGTGCATCCATCAGCGACCTTTTGCCGATTTCTGAATTTACGTCGAGAAGTGCAAGCGCGACATTCAGCGACACAAAAAGCCGCGATATTTCCGACATGCGACCCTGCTCCACGAATTGGATGGCAGGCCCGATTGTGGCGGCGATGCGAAGCTGGTTCGCATGGCTGCGGCTGCGGTCGGTGCCACCCGCCTGGCGCCATACCTCACGGATCAGGGCCGAGAGCGGCGAGTTGGTGGCGCTTAGCACACCGCTGACAATAACCGCGCTCGGTTGGTCGGTGAACGGCCGGACACGAAGATCGCCGAGGTAGTGAGACCACGTCTCCAGCGTTCGCTTCTGAAGAAGGTCCATAACTGCATCAGCACTCGCCATGTCGGCGGCTTGCAGGAGGTTGGTAGCTTCGGTTTTCGCCTTGCCGATCGCCTCTTCTGCAGCACCAGAGCGTGCATAAGCCCATCCTGCCTCAGTGTAGAGACCGGGCACGGCCTGCTCGATGGGCAGTCCGGACCTGCGGATCAATATCCTGTCGAGACCAGGTGCTGCCTGCCCGAGAGACCAGGCTGGAAGGCCCGCAGTTTTCTCGGCACGGGCGAGTTCGAGCATGGCTCGCTCGTTTGCAGAGCCCTCTGAAGCAAACTGTGTTGCTTGAGCAATTGCTTCGGGATCCGGCTGTTCAAGATCTGCTGGAGGTCCGGACATGGCGGCGACATGCACTGCCATGCCGGCAAGTTCGGGAAATGTCTGGGCTCGATCGTCCACCCAGCCGGCCAGGAACCGTGGTTGCCAGTCCGAGGTGCCCTTCAAGATAGACCAGGCGCGCAGGGAATCGTAAAGTGCGGTCGCCTCTCCTTCCGTGGCGAGAGCAACACCAAGGGCTGCAGCAAGCGGACCGCTGGCCAGGGCGTCGACGGCTTGGCCATAGCGCCGACGCGCGGCCTCTGCCGGATCGAACATACCTAAATGATGAATGAGACCAAGGGGTGAACGCTGCGCATCCTGCTCGACAAGTCGAACTCCCGCAAGGAATGCATCGAGTTGGGCTGCGCGCGCTGCCGGTGTTGCCACGCGTCCGGCTTCTACGACACGTGCGACATCGGGCAGTTGCGACAAAAGCCGCTCACGAAACCGCCATTCGGCCCATGCCGCCCAAACCAGCAGAATTGCCAGGAAAAGTCCGATCACAAGGGCAGCAAGACCGCGATCCGCGAGCGTTTTATGCTGTGTGCCCGATAGAAGGGCCGCCTGGACAGCGTCGTTACAGTGACCGAGGAAGCGGGCGAGATCCCGGCTCGCGGGCCCTGCCTTCGCTGCCGCCCTCGCCCGTTCGGCCAGCCTGCTGGCCGTCATAACGCCCCCAATTGGAAGAGCAGCGGCAAGCGCGCGCTCCCATTTTCGGATTGACAATGCGGGATTGTTACGCGCTCGCGCATCAACCAAAGCAACAAGGGCATCGCGAGCATCCAGGAGCCAGTCCTGCGGGACCTTCCTGCGTCGTGCTTCCGTCTCGAAAGCGGCGACGAGGGTCCGTGCCATTGCCGCAAGCTCGCGCGGCTCTGGCTTCTTTTCGCTCTCGGCACGTCTTGCAAGATCCAGCAGCGGCTGTGCCAGTGCGGCAAGCACATCTGCCTGCATAGGGGCTGGACCCGGCGGTTCGAGATCCCCCTTCACAGCTTGCCCTCAGCCGCCCATTTTCGCAGCAGCGCCTCGCCGACCTCGAAATGCATGGAATCTTCGCGGCTATAGCCCGCACCCCAATACCAGCCAGCCTCATTGAAGAACTCCGCGAGCACCACGAGCCCGAATTGCGTGCTGTTATCGCCCATGTTGTCGAGGTTTTTCTTGAGCGTCAGGTCGACGGCCGCCCCCCACGCATGTGAGGACACCGACTTCGAAGACCCCCGTACATACCTTGCACAGAGCGCGCCCGCGGTTCCGATGGCGGAATAGATGTCTGGCTCTTCTTTTTTTAGGCGCGCCATGATCTGCTGAAGCGAATCGAGCGCCGGTCTGATCATGGTCAGACGAATACCGCCGATGTCGCGGGTTTCTAGTACATGCAGCAATTTCGGATTGGTGACCGGTGCACAGGTGGTTGAATAGGTGCTTCTCGGCTCGCCCAATATCTGTCGCAACACGGCCGGGGTCGGGCGTATGACATTCTCGTTGAAACGCTTCTTTGCCAGTTGCATCGGTTCAGTCAGATTTCCTTCCTCTTCACGCGGTGCCATACCGCCGAACTGGTCCGTGAAGAGGGGTGAAGGTGCAGTCTCTTGGACGGCTTGCGGATTAATGACGGGGGCTGTCTGAGCAGGGCTGGGAGGTGGAGCTTTTTCCAACTCCATCACCCTGCCGCCGACGTCCGACATCTGTCCTTTGAGGGTGTTCAACTCAGAGCGCAGCCCCCGAATTTGGCTGTCCTGCTCGGCAAGTTGCTGTGTGAGCCGATCTATTTTGCCCGCATTCGGATCATGCTCCGTATCTTGCAAGAGGTTTCCGACAAACGCAAAGATGACGGCTGCGAGAATGATGCTCATACCGATGACGATGGCCGCGATGGCACTCATTTGCCTCAAGATACCGCAGCTCCATCAATCTGGACGACAATCACTGAGACGTTGTCGGGGGCACCGTTATCGAGAGCAGCGCCGATCAATCGCTGACAGGCGACTGCCGGCGTGGAAACGGCATCCATAAGGGCAGCGATCTCGGCGTCCGCCACACAGTCGGTTAGCCCGTCAGAGCAAAGAATGAAGACATCACCCGGGCAAAACGACACTTCCGTGGTTTCGACGACAAGATGATCGGACGCTCCAATCGCGCGTGTTACAACATGCGCTTGCGGGTGCTGCCAGGCCGCCGCGGGAGAAAGGCGCCCATCGTCGAGAAGCTCCTGCACGACCGAATGGTCGCGCGTCAGCTGCTGTAATTCACGATCGCGCCAGCGGTAGGCCCGGCTATCGCCAGCCCATGCAAGCGAAATAGTGCCTCCGTGCAGAAGCGCAGCCACCACGGTTGCACCCATCTGCGCCACGTCGGCCGAGGTTGCCCATCGCCGAATGGCGGAATTGGCTGCTTCGAGCGCGCCCACCAGATCGGCGCTCGAAATTGGATCATGGGGAAGCAGGGCTAGATGCTCGATCACCAGGCCTGCCGCGACGTCGCCGTGGCCATAACCGCCCATTCCGTCGGCAACCGCCCAAAGCGCGCCTGTGGGATCTATGAGTATTGCGTCCTCGTTGCGGTTGCGAACATGACCGGTGTGGCTGAGCCCGGCCCCATTCGGCCTGCGCGGCCAGCTCGGGACCCGCGTCGAGGGACTATCGGGATACTCCGGGGTCATGACCGGAAGAACCTCATCATTCGCTCCGCCCTGAGGGCCGCCACGGAAGCGGTTGCACCCACGGTCATCCTATAGTAATTTTTTGGCCAGGCGAAACATTTTTGCCGAGAGGAACCTAAAATGAAGCGCCTGCTGACTTTGAAGCTGCTGGTGTCTCTCGCTTTATTCTTCACGTTACAAAGTGAATTGCGTGCACAGGAACTAAACGAGACGGCGCTCAAGGAACGTTTCCAGAGGCAAATGGAATTGTTCAAGGCGGCCAAGCTCGGGCCGTCCCGCGGCCTCGTGCTGACCAATTCCGGGCCTGCGCCCGAGGCAACGCCAGTGCCGATCGCTACGCCCGAGACCCCGCCGGCCAAGATCGGCTCTACTCAAGCGAGTAGCAACCCGGGCGCTTCGGCAAATGTGGCTAAGCAGGCAACAGTCGAGGCCGGCCCGACTCCCGGACAGGGGCCGGTGGAGACTTCACCAACAACTGCAGCAGCGACGATAACAACACCGCAGACATACTGGAAGCTGCCTGACGATGATCAGGTTAACTACCGCGTGCAGTTTGCCTTCGATTCCTCTGCCATCGCACCCAAGGAGAAGCCGATGCTGCAGAAGCTCTGCAGTGTGGTGAAAGAAATGGATATCAAGCTCATTCGCATTGTCGGTCATACCGATGCCTCCGGCGGAGCGAGGTACAACCAAAATCTCTCGACGCTGCGTGCAAGGGAGGTGGCCCGCTTCTTCACAGAGGATTGCCAAATTCCTCGTGAACGGCTCGAGGCTGTTGGCGTTGGCGAGCAGTTTCTGCTCGATCCACAAAAACCGAGAGCTGACGAGAACCGACGCGTCGAATTCCAGGCAGTCAGCTAAACGCGTATAACAGCTGCAAAATGCGATCTAATCGCTATTCGAAGGCGTAGGTGAAGCCGTCCGCAGACGCTCCGACCGTCGCCTTCGTCAAGCGTTTGCCGTCCAGCGCCCAGTTCAATATGCCGGTGCTGAGGGCCGGCAGAAGCGTGTTGGTCAAGATCGCATCGATCATGCGACCGCCCGACTCCACTTCGGTGCAGCGCGCCTTGATCAAGTCGATAACGCCCTCACCTATGACCAGTTCGGCGTTATGGCTCGTACGCAGTCGCTCGGCGATCTTCGCAAAATTTGCCTGCGCGATTGCTTCGATCATCGAATCCGAGAGGGGATAATAGGGCACGACGATGACGCGCCCGAGGAAGGCGGCCGGGAACACCTGCAGCAACGGTGTCCGCAACGCGGCTTCGAGTTCTTCGGGCGGCGTGCGGGAGAGCCCGTTGCCGGTCAGCCTCATGATGACATCCGAACCGACGTTGGAGGTCAGCAATATGAGTGTATTTCTAAAATCAATCCGTCGACCCTCGCTGTCGTCCATCATCCCTTTGTCGAAGACCTGAAAGAAAATCTCATGGACATCGGGATGCGCTTTTTCGACCTCGTCGAGCAAAATAACGGAATAGGGCCTGCGTCGAACGGCCTCGGTCAGAATACCTCCCTTGCCGTAGCCGACATAGCCGGGGGGTGCTCCCTTCAGCGTAGAAACCGTATGGGCCTCCTGAAATTCCGACATGTTGATGGAGATCAGGTTCTGTTCGCCGCCGTACAATGCCTCGGCAAGGGCGAGCGCCGTTTCCGTCTTACCGACACCGGACGGTCCACAGAGCAGGAAGACGCCGACCGGCTTTTCGGGCGACCCAAGTCCTGCGCGGCTGGTCCGTACCCGACGTGCGATCGCTTCCATGGCAAGGTCCTGACCGACAACGCGTTCGCCCAGAATTCCGGCGAGCTTGAGCGCCCTTTCAGTCTGACCGGCGAGCATTCGCCCGACGGGAATACCTGTCCAGTCCTGGACCACCGAGGCGACCGCGTTGCGGTCTACCGACAGCAACATCAATGGCGTTTCGCCCTGCATCTCGGCAAGTTCGTAGGTAAGTGCCCTTAGGCGCGAAAGATCAGCATTTCCGTCGGGAGCTTCTTCTTCGTCTTCGCTGGGCGCTGAGAGATTTCGGTCGGGGGCCGTGGCAACGGTCGCGGTATCGCCCTGTTGCGACAACGCCGCATCCAGGCCAACTCCCTCGCTGCGCAGCCTGGCCCGCAGGTCGAGAATGTCAGACACCATCGACCGTTCCTCTTCCCAGCGAGCTCGCGCCCCGGCAAGGGCCTTCTCCGCCGCGCCAAGGGCGTTGTCGACCTTAGCTTGACGGTCTGCAACCTCAATGCCGATGGACTTTTCGCGGCCGATGATCCCCTGCTCGATCTCGAGAGACTGTTTGCGCCGCAGTAGATCTTCAACCTCGGCCGGCGTTGCGTGCTGTGATACCGCCACGCGGGCGCAAGCTGTATCGAGCAAGCTGACTGCCTTGTCGGGCAACTGGCGGGCGGGAATGTAACGATGTGAAAGGCCGACCGCCGTTTCGATCGCCTCGTCGAGGATCTGCACCTGATGGTGTTTCTCGAGGATTCCCGCCACGCCGCGAAGCATCAGAATGGCGTCTTCTTCGCTGGGTTCCTCAATCTTGACGACCTGGAAGCGCCGGGTCAGCGCCGGGTCTTTCTCGATATGCTGTTTGTACTCCGCCCATGTCGTTGCCGCGATCGTGCGTAGCTCGCCGCGCGCCAATGCTGGCTTCAAAAGATTTGCGGCGTCCCCCGTTCCCGCAGCCCCGCCCGCTCCGATCAGTGTATGTGCTTCGTCGATGAAGAGGATGATCGGCGTTTCCGATGCCTGAACCTCGTCGATGACCGTCTTGAGGCGTTTTTCAAACTCACCTTTGACGCTCGCTCCGGCCTGCATCAAGCCAACATCCAGCATGTGGAGCGCGACCCCTTTGAGTGGCGGCGGCACGTCTTCTACCGCGAGGCGAAGCGCGAAGCCTTCAACGACTGCCGTCTTGCCGACCCCGGCCTCGCCCGTCAGGATCGGGTTGTTCTGCCGTCGGCGCATGAGAATATCGACGATCTGGCGAATTTCCGGGTCGCGACCCACAACCGGATCGATCTTCCCTTCTCGAGCACGCCTGGTCAGATCAGTCGCATATTTCGCCAACGCGGAATCGCCGGCAGCCGGTCGTTCCTTGCGCACCGGTTGCCCAGCGTCGCGTCCGCCGCGATTTTCAAGCGATTGAGAGAGTACGTCGTCCAGGCGAGCAAGGACGGAATCAGCTTCGATCCGGTCGAACTCACCGCTGATCTTCAACAGCAAGCCATCAAGCACCGGCACCTTTCTACAGGCGAGAAGGACGTAAGCGCCGCGCACCTCTTCCGAGCCGAATTGAAGGCTTGCGAGACTCCAGGCTTCCTGGACAGCGTGAAATATGTGATCTGAAAACTCTTCTATGGACGTCGCGCCATAGGGCAGTTTGTCGATCGACCGTGCCATGTCGGCCGCGAGGCGGCCGAGGTCCACGCCAGCATCGGCGAGGATCAGCTGGAAATCCGCGCGGTCGACGAGCGCCAGTTGCTCGATCCAATGGACGAGTTCGACATAGGGATTGCCCCGAAGCTTGGCGGCGTCGGCTGCCGCCTTGAATGCACGCAGGCATATAGGGTCGAGCTTGCCGATCAGTTCTTTACGTTTGAAGCTGTGAGAAGACATGTTCTGTTGCATGCCGGTCGGGCTCCTGCCCACGTGCTCTCGAATGAACGAGCCTAGTCTTCAAATCTCAATGGCAAACTGCCACATTATAGTGTTCTTGACAAATATTCGAACCGCATGTCTTTGATGAATAGTGACGGCGTGGTTTGGAGTTACCAGATGATCGACCCATTGCCCGGTGACATCTTCCGCAAGAACCAGGTACTCAACAATACCTACGAGATCGAGGGTGTGCTTGGCCGCGGCGGAACGGGCGAAGTCTACCGCGCCAGCAACAAGATCACCGGCCGGGTCGTGGCGCTTAAGGCACTCAAGCGGGAGCTGTCCGCCGATGCCGGCTATCTGGAATTGATGAAGCGGGAAGAGGAGATGCGCGGCATCTCGCATGACGCGGTCGTGCGTTATACCGACTGCAGCCAGACAGCCGAGGGTTACGTCTATCTGGTCATGGATTACGTCGCAGGTACGCCACTCAACGATTATCTCGAGCGGGGCGGGATTTCTTCAAGAGACCTGCTGGTCGTGGCCCAAAGAGTGGCCGAGGGATTGGTAGCGACGCACGAACGCAAAATCGTCCATCGCGATCTGTCGCCCGACAACATCATCTTGCGCAGCGGCCGGCCGGAGGAGGCCGTCATCATCGACTTCGGCATTGCCAAGGACAGCAAGACGGGCGCACGCACAATCGTCGGCAAAGAGTTTGCCGGCAAGTACGAATATGCAGCGCCCGAACAATTGCACGGGCAGGCCGAGCCTCGATCCGACCTTTATGCCCTGGGCGCATCCTTGCTCGCTACTTTTCGGGGAAAAGTTCCCGATGTGGGAACAAGTCCCGGTGAGGTTATCCGCTACAAGGAACGCCGGCTGGACACAGCGGGCGTTCCGGAGCCGCTCAAGGCCTTGATCGACGATCTCACCCAACCTGATCCTTCGCGACGCCCGCCGACGGCTGCCGCCGTCGTCAAGCAGGTGGCGGAGCTGTTGCGGACCGATCGCGGCGGCCGGCAAGAAGGCGGGCGTGGCGACAGGTTCGGCTGGCGGTCCTGGCCGGCGATCGTCGTCGTTGCTGCGGTAGCGGCAATCGCGGGGCTTTGGTTTGCCGGCTTTGGTGACAGCCTGTTTGTGAAAACCCTGCCGGTCGAGGCGCCGTATAAACTCAGCGCCGGGCTCGACGGACAGCATCAGGCGACCTTGTCCGGATTTGCTCCCGATGCCGACCAGCAACAGGCGATATTGGCGGCTTTTACGCGCGCAGCCGGGCTGCCGGCACCCAAGGATGCGCTTGCACTTGCGAAGGGGGAACCTTCCGAGCGCTGGGCACAGGACATCGACAGCTTTTTTGCCGCCGCCGACGGGCTGGACGAGTGGAGGCTTGATGTCACGGACCGCACCGTTCGCCTCACCGGCCTTGCTCCCGACACGTCAGCGCGTGATACTGTCGTCAGCCGGTTCAACGAGGCGAGCAGGGCCGCCGGCTACCAGCCTGTCGTGCGGATCGCCGCAGGACCGAGAAGCCTGACGCCTGACCAGTTGAAATCGGCCATCGCACCATTGGAGACTTGTGGCCCGCTTGTCGTCCAGGCGCCGGAGGGGGCGAACTTCCCTCTTGGGTCGACGGTCGCCATTCGGGGAAACGTCGCCGCGAGCGGCGATATCGAAGCGCTCCGGCAAGCGCTCGCACCGCGTCTGGGTGATCGCGATCTGCGATTTGATACGACAGTGCTCAATAATCAGTTGTGCGTCGTCCAGTCATTGTTGCCCGACGTGCCGCAAGGGCCCATGGCGATCGTGCTCGGTTATGGGGACAAATCCGAACCGAACATGTCTGGCGTCTACTCGGTCGGCGACAATCCGGTCATCGATGTGCTGGCTCCAGCAACGATCAAGGACGGCTACCTCTGGGTGGCGATCGCCGACGTCACCGGCAATCTGTTCAACGTCCTTCCCAATATCAAGCGCCCTGACAACGCTCTTGCCGGTCTCGGGACGGTGTCCGATGGCATGCGTACCATCCGTGTCGCCTACTCCACCGCAGATGGAGCGACCGATCCCGCAAAGCTTTCCTTCGCGGTCGACAACACGTTCGGCAGAAGTCTGATAATCGCGATGCAGACCGACCGTCCTCTGTTTGCGCAACTTCGCCCGACAACTGAATCCACCAAGTCCTTTGCCGAGGATTTACATGCAGTTATTGCCAGCGGGAAGGTTTCGGTCCTGTCGACTACGACCCGATTGATCGACACTCGGAATTAGTTCCCACTCGTCGATAAGTGGCATTAGTACAGAGCAAAAATATATGCTAAAACAGGATCTGGAGAAGAATATTCGGTAAAGCGGGGGATCTGTTGTTCGACTCTGCGCTCTGGTTGAATCCGATAAACGGTGACAACCCGTCCGGCGAAAGCCTACGGAACGACGGACGATTCCACGAGCTCGAACGTCTCGTGCAGCCCCAGATCGAAATCAGCCGAGACGAGCGCAACAACCCCGTCGCACGAACGGAAGTGCCGGTCGACTGGTCGATCGTGCTACGCAAATCTGAGGAGCTGCGGGCGCACGGGCGCGACCTCAGGCTGCTTGTGATCGTAACGCGTGCCCTTGCAAATGAGCGAGGACTGGCAGGCCTCGCCGAGGGATTGAACCTGATCGGCCAAACCTTCGACATGCATTGGCAGACGATGCATCCGGAGCTTCGCGACGGCCTGCCTCCCCGCGAGGCCGCTATTCGCCGCATCAACGCACTCATCCAGCTTCAAAATGACAAGGATGGTCTGCTCGGCGATCTGCGCAAAATGACGTTCTTTACGCCTCGTGGCGCTGGTCCGGTGACGGGACGCGATCTGGAGCGGGGGTCGGTCGACAGCCGCACCGTTCTTAACGAAGCGGCGCCTGGTCTGAGTGCGGCCGAGAAGGCTTCGCTGGTCAGCGAACATGATCAATTGGTCAATCGCGTGCGGTTCGGTTGCGCGGCATTTGCCGAACAGGCCCCTGATGAAGCAGCGGCGCTGGCCGCCGATGCACGGGCTGCCGCTGCAGCTCTGGAGGCGGCCGAACAGTCGCTCAACCTGCAGATCGGCGGCGATTTGCGCGTTACCCTGCCAGATCTGAGCCGGTTTCTGCAACGCGTGGCGGCGACCCTGGAGCGTGCCAATCGTCACGCGCAACAGGAGAGCCCGAAGGAGGACACGGCCGGCGGCGAACCTGCGCCAGCTGCTGCCACCAGCGCTGCGCCAGACCGGGCCCCGAGCGGGCCGGCGACGGTCTTCCCCTCGCGTCTGAGCTCGAGAGACGAAGTCACGCGCTGCATCGACCTCATCATCGCCTTTTACGACCGTACGGAGCCATCAAGCCCCATTCCCCATCTGGCCCGCAGGATCAAGCGCATGGTGCCGATGGATTTTCTCGAGCTCATGGAGGACCTTGCGCCTTCCGGGCTGAAAGAATTCCGGCTTCTGGCCGGCGTTTCGGAAAGCAAGAAACCTGCCCCTGGGACAAAAGGTGACCAGCAATGAGCGAAACTAAGGCGAAGGTAATTGAACGCAACAGGGCGCCTCGCGTCCAGATCGCCTATGAAGTGGAAACATATGGCAGCCCGACCACGATCGAATTGCCGTTCGTGATGGGGGTGATGGCAGATCTTGCCGGCGCGTCCGAAACGCCTGAGGCTCTCAAATCCGTGCGGGACCGGACCTTTGTCGAAACCGACGCTAACCGGTTCGGTCGCTTCATGGAGGCGCTGAGCCCGCGGGTCAAGGCACGGGTCAAGAACACGCTTCCCCAACCGCCAGGCGAAGAGCGGGACGAGGAACTTGCCGTCGACCTGACCTTTACCAGCATGGGCGACTTCGCTCCGGACCGGATTGCCGAACAGGTTCCGCAGCTCGCCGAACTGTTGAAGATGCGCCGCCAGCTTGAGGAATTGCTGGGCTTCATGGATGGCCGCGTCGACGCCGAAAAGCGTATCGCCCAGCTTTTGAACAACGAGCCGCTTTTAGCAAAAATCGCCGACCAGGCGATTGATGATGGCAGCAAGTCGGAGGGCTAAACCATGGCCGAACAGGAAAGAACCGCCGCTGTCGACGTCAAGGAAGCCGAAGGCGTCGATCTTCAGGAATTCAGCGACCTTCTTGAAAAGGACTTCAAGGTCAAGAAGGATGACAGCGACAAGCTGCAAACCCTGGTGCAGAATCTCGCGCTTGCAGCGCGCGCCCGCTCGCAGTCGACGACAATTTCCTCGAATGCGATCAAGTCGATCAAATCCCTGATCTCCGGCATCGACAAGCTTCTGACCGAGCAGGTCAACGAGGTTCTCCATGCGCCCGAAGTGCTGCAGCTCGAGGGGACATGGCGCGGTTTGTGGTATCTCGTCAACAATACCGAGACGGATCAGAAGCTGAAGATCCGCGTCATGAATATCTCAAAGGAAGCCCTGGCCGACACGCTCGAAGACTACGAGGGCCAGATGTGGGACCAAAGTCCCATATTCAAGAAAGTCTATACGGACGAATATTCGATGCTTGGCGGCAGCCCGTACGGCTGCCTGATCGGTGCCTACGAGTTCTCCAACCACCCGAAGGACGTCGCTCTTCTTCGCAACATGTCCGGCATCTGCGCGTCGGCGCACACGCCCTTCATTGCAGCCGCCGCCCCGCGACTCTTCCGCATGGAAAGCTGGCAGGAACTGCCAAACCCCCAGGACCTGCAACAGATTGTCTCGTCGCCCGCCTACGCGTCCTGGCAGTCGCTGCGAGAGAGCGAGGATGCGCGCTACATCGGTCTGACGATGCCCCGGGTCCTTGCGCGCCTGCCCTACGGCGCGGAAACCATTCCGGTAAAGGGCTTCGCCTTCGAGGAGGAGGTCCAGGGCGATCATCATCGCTACGTGTGGATGAATGCCGCCTTCCCGATGGGGGTCAATATCAATCGAAGCCACAAGCTGTTTGGCTGGGGCACGCAAATTCGCGGCGTCGAGAACGGCGGAGCGGTCATTAATCTTCCAGTCCACAATTTCCCGACCGACGATGGTACCGTCGCGATGAAATGCCCGACGGAGGTCGCCATCGACGATCGCCGCGAGGCAGAGCTTGCCAAGCTTGGGCTCATGCCGATCTTGCATCGCAAGAACACAGATATCGCAGCCTTCATCGGTGCGCACTCGCTACAGGATGACGAGACGCGCGCCGGGCGCCTGGTCGATCCGGATGCACAGGCCAATGAGCGCCTGAGCGCAAATCTGCCGTATCTTTTCCCGGTTTCGCGTTTCGCCCATTACCTGAAGGCAATCGCCCGCGACAAGATCGGTTCGTTCAAGGAGCGGTCCGACATGCAGATCTGGCTGACGGAATGGATCAATCGCTACGTTCTTGCCAACCCTGCCTTTGCCGACGACAAGGCCCGCGCCAAACGGCCGCTGGCTGCGGCCGAGGTTCAGGTCGACAGCGTCGAAGGCCGCCCGGGATGGTATAATGCCCGGTTTTATCTGCGCCCCCATTATCAGTTGGAAGGCATCAATGCGTCACTGCGTCTCGTATCGGAGCTGCCGTCGACGAAGACCTGAATTCACAAGGGAGGTTATTCATGAAAATTGACGGTTTTCTCAAGGTGCCGGATATCACGGGACCGAGCGTTCGCGATGGCCACGAAGACGAGATCGAAATCCACGGCGTGGAGTTTGAGATGGTCGCCCCCTACGATCCCAATTCGCTCTCGCGACGGGGCCGCGTCAGTCTGGGCATGATCACTTTCATCAAGCACTATGACAAATCCTCGCCCTATCTGAAGAAGGCGCTGTTCGACAACACGCTTCTCGGCGAGGTCAAGTTCTCCGCGCGCAGAACGATCGAAGGCGAGACGAGCGATTATCTGGTCGTTACGCTTAAGGACGCTTCGGTCACCCAGTACAATATGAAGCCAAGTGAGGAGGAACCCGATCTCATCGAGGAGCGCGTCGGCTTCGCCTACAAGAACATCACCTTCAACTACGACGACAAGGACGAGGTCGAAATGGATGTCTATGTCGGCAAGTGACGGCTGGCGAAGAGAAGTTGGAAGGGAGTCGAGACCGCTTGGCGGGCACCAGCGCGCAACCCGCGAAACGATCCAGCCATCCTTGTGGGATCGCCTGGTCAATGACCTGCCGGGGCTCGGCTCCGAGATCAAAGATCTCCGGCAGATGTTGCAAAGCGAGATAGACGCAGAGCGGCTGGACGCGATGGCGGCCGGCGGCGTCGGGCAAATAGAGGCTGCACCGGATCTCAGTATCGAGCAGAAAAAGAACATCCATCGTCTGCTTTCCCTGGAACGTCGTCGCATGGAATTGGAAAGTCGCGGCGTGGTCGTTTCCAGCGATGTGCTTCGTGAGGCGGTGCGGCGCGACATCGAGGCACTTTTCAATGTGCAACGTTTCGAATCCTCGCCCCTTTTGACCGATGCCGAGGCAGAACTGGCTGGCGACAACCCTCCCTCGCTCGAGGATTTTCCGCTGGTGCGCCGCAGTGTGGTAAACTACGGGGTGCCGCCATTTTCGGGCCGCTCATCGCGTGACTTCGACCGTGAGGAACTCGCCAAGGAGATCGCACAAGTGCTTGCGGCCTTCGAGCCCCGGCTGAAGGAAGGCGCAACCAAGGTAACCGTCAGCCTTGGCGACAAGTCGATCGGCCTCAGGATCGATATCGACGCGCTGCTCCTGACGACGCCGGCGCCAGAACGGCTGCGTATCCGCACCATTCTCGATCTCGACAACGGCTCGGCGAGAACCGAGTTGAAGGACACCTGAAATGGATCGGGTCTTCCTTGAATATTATGAGGAGGAACTCACCCATATTCGCGCGCTTGCCGCCGAGTTTGCCCATATGCACCCCGCGATCGCGCGCAACCTTTCTCTGGACAGCATCCCGTGTCCCGACCCCTTTGTCGAACGGCTTCTTGACGGCGTCGCATTTCTGGCCGCCCGCACCCGCCAGAAGGTGGATGCCGAAAGCACGCGCTATGTCCGCAGCGTGCTTGAAAACTTCTATCCCGACCTCGTCTCGCCGACGCCGGCGACGGCCATGGTCGTGCTGAAGCCCGGCCAGCAAGTTCAAACCATGCTTGCCGGTCACCTTTTGAAGCGGGGAACACGGCTCGTTTCGAGCGTTAGACCTGGAATTTCGACAAGGTCCATCTTCACCACAGTCCAGGACGTGACGCTCTGGCCGCTTGCGATCAGCTCCGTGACCTACATACAGGACCGAAGCGCACTCGCGGCGGCGGGGATCGGCGCCATTGACGGGGTTGCCGGCGCCTCCGGATTGAGCATCACCATCAATCGAACCGGCAAGGGCAAGCTGGCAGACTTGTCGCTCGATCGTCTGGACTTTTATTTCAGTGAAAAGAGCAAGGCGCCGTTGCTCTTCGATACGCTATTTGGCGCCTGCGGTGGCGTGGGCGCGCGCCCGGAAGGGCGCGACAATCCCTTGAACCCGCTGCCCGCGCCCGAGATGGTCGGCATATCGGACGACGAGGCGCTCATGCCTCGCACCCGCCAAACTTTTGAGGGCTACCGGCTCCTGCGCGAATATTTTATCGCCCCGGAGCGCTTTCACTATGCGCGTGTGACGGGGATGCGGCCGGTCGTTCGCCGTTGCGGCGAGAGGCTGGAATTGGTCTTCCTGCTTCGCCGGCCAGTTCCGGAGCTTGCCGGCCTCACCGCGAAGGATCTGGAGCTTTTCGCAACGCCGATCATCAATCTGTTCGAGCGCTCTTGCAGCGTCATTGAGCTCGATGCGCGGCGGACCCGGCAGGTCCTCCACGCGGATCGGACTCGGCCGCGCGATTTCGAAATCTATCGCGCTGTGCGTGTGGAAGACGCCGATGCCGAAGGTTCTGATGCCGAGATACCAGCACTTTTCAGTCTCGGACAGAACCGCACCAACGGTTGGGTCTATTTTACAGAACGCCGCCCACGGCGTCCGAGCGAGGACGAGCTTCGTCAGGGACAAACCCGCACATCCTATGTCGGAGACGATATTTTCATCACGCTCTCACGCCCGGCGCAGTCGAAAGCGGGGCGAGTGCTCAAGCGGGTTGAAGTGACGGCCCTGTGCACCAACAGGGACCTGCCGATACTGGACGACACGCCCTCCCTTACGCTCGAAAGCGGCGATCCTGTCGAGACTGTGCAATTGCTTGGCGCGCTGCGCCAGCCCTGGCCTGCCATTCCGGCAACGCTTCCGGCCGGCGCCGTCGAAGCCTCAAGAGCCGATGAACTCGCATGGCGCTTTATCGCTCAGTTATCGCTGAACTTTCTCAGCCTGGCGGAGGACGGCCGCGGGGTCGACCCTCTTCACGCCCTGCTCGATCTTTATGCGCAGCGGGGGGATCCAAGCGTCTCGCGACATGTACGCGCCATTGCGCGAGTCGAGGCCCGACCTCTCATCGAGCGCCTGCCGATCGCTGGGCCGATGTGCTTTGCCCGCGGCAGCGACATCACGCTCCATGTCGACCAGTCGGTGCTTGCCGGGCATAGCAGTTTGTTACTTACGGCGCTGCTCTCGAGGCTTTTTGCCCGCTACGCGGCGATTAACGGATTCGTGCGGACAAGAGCGCGGATCCTGCAGAAACAGGAGGATGTGCTATGGCCGATAACGCCGGGCAACCGCTTCCTGATCTGAAGAATGACGCCGTCCGATCCGCCGAGCAGTTCGACTTTTTTGAGCTCCTGCGGCGGCTCGAAAATGCAGACAGTATCTTCGGGCAGGCAGGCCCGCCGCATCGGGAACCAGCCAGGCTCGGGCAGCACATACGGCTGGGTTTTGCCGTGCAGGACATCGCAAAGCTCGAGCCTTCCACCGAAACAGCGCCCGCCCGGGTAACGGTGGCCACGATCGGTTTGCTCGGCCCAGAAGGTCCGATGCCGCTTTATCTGACGCGCTGGGTGCTGGATCGCCTGTCGCAGCGCTGGTTTGCCGGTGCCGACATGCGCGAGGTCAGCGACACCACGTTCGTCGACTTCGTCAATGTGCTTCAACATCGCATGATCGCGCTTTTCTATCGGGCGTGGGCGGATGCGCACCCGGCCGTTCAGATCGAGCGCGCCGAGGGCGGTCGCATTCGGGCCATGGCCTCGGCCATGGCGGGGATCGGCCTGCGAGGCAGGACAGATCGTCAGCCGACCGCGATCGACATGACGAAGCTTGCTCACGCCGCAGCCCTTGCTCATCAGGTCGATGGGCCTGAAAGGCTCACGCAGTTTCTTGGCGATCATTTCAAGGTTCCCTTCAGGCTTCGGGAATTTGTCGGTGTCTGGATGGACATACCGCAAAGGATCCAGTCCCGCCTTGCCGGCGGCTACGCACAGCTCTGCAGAAGCGCCACGATCGGGCCGAGAACATTCCAGCGACAGCAGAGGATCGAACTCTCCGTCGGACCATTGACGCTTGGTGACTACGCAGCCTTTCTGCCCGGCAGCGAACGGCGTACAACTTTGCAAACGGCACTCCGCGATCTGGTGGGAAACGGGCTCGATGTGGATGTCAGGCTCGTGCTCAGACGAGACGAGGTTCCTGCAGCGCAGCTGGGAAAAGCGCGGCTCGGGCATATCGCCTGGCTTGCTCCGAAACCGGATCGAGGCGACGCAGCCGATTTGTGCATGCGCACCCTCGTTGGTTTTCGTCCTGAGATTGCGGAGGCCGCAGCATGGCCTTGATCCTTACCCTCGAACAGTCCCCCAGGCCCCAGGCCGTGCGCCAGATGCGTCTCGTCGAGGGCGAACTCGTCATCGGCCGCAGCGCAGACGCCGACTGGCGGCTCGACGATCCGGACATGTATGTTTCCCGTGCCCATTGCACCATTGCTTGCGTTCACGGTCGATACCAGGTGACGGATACGTCAAGCGGCGGTCTCTTTATAGACGGGTCGCGCGCACCACTTGGAGCGGGAAATTCTGCTCCGTTGTATGACGGCGCCCGACTGCAACTCGGCAATTATGTCGTCCGCGTCGAGCTGCAAAGCTTGCAGGCAGAGCGCCCGCATGACCAACCGACATCGCCACCGCCGATCAGTTTCGAACGGGATTCGTTCTTCTCCGAACGCAGCGAGCGGGTTGAATCCCCCCGGCGGCCCACCGGATTGCCTGACCCGTTCGAACACCCCGCTGCGGCGCCGTTTGCCGATCCCGACAGGCAGGAATCGCAAAAAAGCGCGCCCCTGTTCGACGATCCGTTCAGCCTCGATCCGCTGCCGGCCCAGCGGCAGGACAACCGTGCCTGGGATCTTTTTCTGCCGGGCACGGCTGCAGAGCAGCCGGCTCCGGAGCTCGCCACCCCACCAATCAGGCCGCAACCCAATCCGGAACCACAGGCGGAGCCGAGGCAACAGAAGTCAGTGCCTAGCGAGACCGACCTTCGCGACGCCTTTCTGCGCGGATTGGGCTTCAGTGGCGAAGAATTTCCGTCTGCCGATCCCGTCGTCCAAATGGAGAATTTCGGTCGGGAATACCGGACGATGCTGGAAGGGTTAATCCATCTTCTGCGCAAGCGCGCCGAAGAAAAGGGCGAGGCCCGGATCGCACAGACTGTTGTCGGGGCCTCCGAGGTCAACCCTCTCAAATTCATGCCAACGGTCGACGATGTGATCGCGACGTTCCTCACGCAACGCAATGCCGGCTTCCTGCCGCCCGAAGCGGCGATCAACGGCTCCATCCGCGATCTCGCCCACCATCATGTGCGCACGTGGCGCGGCGTCCAAGCTGCCCTGGCAAGGATGGTGGAGCGCTTCGATCCGGCGGCGCTGGAAAGCGAATTGAAGTCTCAATCGGCCTGGGACGCACTGCTTGCGGGCGGGCGACGGGCAAAGCTCTGGGAACTTTACGAGAAACGCTATCGCGAAATAGCCAGGAGCGCATCAACGCGCTTCCTCGGCGAAATCGGCAGCGATTTCCGGGACGGCTATGAAGAGAGGGAGAAAGAATAATGCTTCACCGACGTGGTTTCTTGATGATGCTCGGCGCGACAGGCTTGATTTCCGGCTGCGTGAGCGGTCCGCCGAAATCCTCGACCGTGACCGTAAAGGCGACGGGACAGGCGGGGATGAATCTTGCCGCTGATGGCGGGGATCGCCCGGTGAGCGTGCTCGTTCTCAGGCTCAAGGACGTCGGAAAGTTCAATTCTGCCGATATTTTCGCCCTCCAGTCCGACCCTGCCTCCGCACTCGGGGCAGACCTCCTCGGCTCCGACCAGTTGACGGTATCTCCCGGCGGATCGGCCACCAAGACGGTGGCGTTCCCGCCGGAAGCCACGTTCCTCGGGGTGGTCGCCTTTTTCAGGACCCCCGGCGGTCGTGTCTGGCGGCAGGCCGTCCCGATCAGGCCGGAATCGACGGTGACGGCGAATGTAGCATTGAGTAGCGGCGGCATGGCGCTCGCGCTCGCCTGAAGGGAGGGCGTTCCAGCATGACGGACACGAATAAGGTGCTCTGGTCCGAGGGGCTCTTCCTTCGGACGCAGCATTTTCAGCAGCAAGACCGGTATACCGAGGCCCTGATACGCGGCGCGCTGCAGGCGGGGAGGTTGCAGACCTTCGGCTTTCGATCCCTTACGCTGAACACCGCACAGCTTGAAGCAGGCCGCGTTGCCGTCTTGTCGGCGCGCGGCATTTTTCCGGACGGTACGCCCTTTTCCATTCCCGAGACGATGGATGCGCCGGTTCCATTGACCATCACCCGCGACATGGGTGCGGGGGCGGTGCAGCTTGCCCTGCCGCTGGAACCGCCGGGCGGAGCGAGCTTCGATGCCGCTCATAGCGAGCCGACCGGAGCGCGTTATAAGGGGCAGATCGAACGCGTGCGTGACGCCGTGCATGGGGGCGCCGACCCGGAAGAGATCGAGATCGCCCGCCCCCAAGCCCTGCTCCTGTCGCCGGTGCAGATGACCGGCGGCTATACCTCGATGCCGGTTGCGAAGGTCAACGGGCTGCTGGCCGACGGCAGCGTCGCGATGGGGGAAAACTTTCTGCCGCCAGCCCTGACGACCGGCGCCGTGGCCTTTTACGGCCAGTTGATGCAGGAGGTGATAACCGGACTCGACCGTATCGCCGATGCACATGGCAAAATGGTTCTCGGTGGCGCTGGGCGCAGCGTGGAAAATCTGCTGGTACTCGATCTTGCCAACACGGCACGTCCGCGGCTGGCCCACATGCTTCCCCAAGAGGTTTTTCACCCAGCGGAACTCTTTCTGGAATTGAGCGGGCTTGCGGGGCGAATGGCGACCTACGGGTCCGGCTCCCGGCGGCTGACCGAGCTTCCGACCTATGATCACATGGCGCCGGGACCTGCCTTTGCGGCGCTCGCAGACACATTGCGTTCGCTGCTCCTCAGCCTGCGTTATGTCGAGCCCAAGTCGCGGGCATTGCCGGTGCTCAAACACGCGACCAACGTCTGGAAGGTTCGGGTCGACAATCCCGAATTGCTGACCGCCAGCCGCATTGTCGTGCGGGTCGGATGTGACATGTCCGAGGACGCGCTGCGCAAAATCTTCGTCGATCAGGTGACGGTAGGTGCTGCCGACGAATTCGAGGCGCTGTGGAAGTCACGACTGCCGGGGATCCGCCTGAAGCCGCTTCATTCGCAGCCCCGAGAGATCCCCTATGACGGTGACCGTCTATGCCTGGAACTCGATCAGCGCAGCGAGCATTGGGAATCTCTTCTGCGTTCGCCCGGCTTCGTGATCGGCGTGTCGGGCGTTTTGCCCAGCGAACCGCAGGTCGATTGCTATTCGGTTAACAGGTAGCGCCATGGCAAGTGAGGATCCATTCGGTCTTTCGGGCGATAAGGGTCGTACACGCATCCGCCCGGCGCCCTCGGCGAGCGCAAGACAGGTCCCTGCTGCCGGAACCCTGGCAAGAAGGGCGCGCTCTCATCCAAACAGACTGATCAGTGCTTTTGCCAAATTGCTGGAATTTGCACCGGAACTCGAAAGCGCGTTGCCACCGAGCGATCCAGAAGTGCTGCGAACGAGACTGATGGAAGAGCTTGTTGCGGCCCGCGACGCTGCGGTAGCCTCCGGTTCGGCGCTTGCGCGGGCGGACTCCGCTGCCTGGGCTGTCGCCTCGCTGCTCGACGATCTGGCGCTGAACACGCCCTGGGGTGGAGCAAGCGCATGGCCGCGCCAGCCGCTGGTCGTCATGCTCCGCGGCGATGTCGATGCCGGAGCGCAATTTTTTGCCCGGTTGGAAGAATTGGAACGCCATCCCGGTCGTGATCAGGAATTGCTCGAGCTTTATTATTTCTGCCTGGCGCTTGGTTTTCGCGGCAAGTACCGTGTGCCTGGCCGTGCCGGCGACCGCTCGATCAGCGCCGTTCGCGCCGCCGCGGCTCGGTTTCTGCGTGACGCCGATGCTGAAGCTGCACCGCTCTCGCCCAGATGGGAGGGAGTTGCGGCGGCTGACGAGCCATCCCGTTTTGCCGTGCCGATCTGGGTCCTTGCCGTCGTTGCTGCAGCGCTGTCGACGGCAATTTACATGTTGCTGTCGATGCGGCTCGATACCAAGGCGGAGGAACTCGCAACGCTGGTTCGGGCACTGCCGCCACCTGAGCGGGCGGAAATATACCGCCCCGAGAAGCGGACACCACCGCCGAACGCATCACCCGTGGAGCCCGTTATTTTCCAATTGCTGCCGGAATTTCGCGCCGCAGCGCCCGCCTCCCTGCTGCCGGCACTGAAAGGAAATGAAAACGCCTCGTCGGTCACGCTTCTTTTGCAGTCAAGCACACCGGAGCTCTTCCAGTCCGCTAGACCCGAATTGACGAAGAGCTTTGAACCGCTTGTTGCTTCCATCGCAGCGGTTCTCAAGCAAAATGCGGAGCTGATCGGCGGCATTACCATCACCGGGCATACTGACAATGTCCCGTTGCAAGCGAGCAATCCACTGTCCAATAACCAACGCCTCTCCGAGGCCCGCGCTGCAACGATTGCCTCATTGTTGGCCGCCTCCGGCGTGCCGACCGGACAGCTGAAATCGCAAGGACGCGCGGCGACACAGCCGCTTGCCGGAAATGACAGCCGCGAGGGTCGGGCCGCCAACCGCCGCATCGAAATCCTTATTCAAAAGAGGCTCTGAGATGGCGATCTTCCGGTTCCTCTGGGCTGTTCTCACCTCTCGCTGGCTCTGGACCTTCATCGGCCTCATTTTGCTGTCTCTCATCGTCTGGATCTTCGGCCCTATCGTAAGCGTCGGAGACAGTGCGCCGTTTGCTTCCGAGATCGTGCGACTGGTCATCATCGGCCTTTTGTTCCTCGTGTTCATCATCTGGTGGGTTGCAGCGCGGCGGCGCGCGGTGCGCGCCAACCGCCTCTTCGTTTCCGAGATTGCCCCTCAACCTGAGGCTCCGCCAAGCCCGGCTGAAGAGGGCGTTGCCGCCGTCGGGGCGAAATTCAGGGAGGTCATGGCTGGTCTCAAACGCCAGAAGGTCGGCGGCCGAAAGTTTCTCCGCGAGATGCCATGGTATGTCATCATCGGCCCCCCTGCGACCGGCAAGACAACAGCCCTCCGGCAATCCGGATTGAGCTTCCCGATCGATCTGACCGACGATCTTCACGGCGTTGGCGGCACGCGCAATTGCGATTGGTTCTTTACCGAGGAGGCGGTG
The DNA here is from genome assembly GCF_003013335.1 of Rhizobium sp. H4. Taxonomy (NCBI): domain Bacteria; kingdom Pseudomonadati; phylum Pseudomonadota; class Alphaproteobacteria; order Hyphomicrobiales; family Rhizobiaceae; genus Rhizobium; species Rhizobium sp. H4. The sequence continues at coordinate 73,787 of NZ_PSOW01000021.1, read as the reverse complement.
CTGATCGATACGGCCGGTCGCTACGTTCAGCAGGAGAGCCAGCCGGAGGTCGATGCAGCGGAATGGCTGGGCTTCCTCGATCTCTTAAAAAAGCACAGGGGCCGTCGTGCGTTGAATGGGGTGATCGTGGCGCTCGGCATCGACACGCTGTCGGAAGACGATGCAGCGATCCGGATGCATGGCAGGCAGATCCGCAAACGCCTGGCCGAGCTTCAGGAACGCATCGGCATCCGCTTGCCCGTCTATCTCATGCTGACGAAAGCGGACCTGATAAAGGGCTTCGAGAGCTTTTTCGGGGCGCTCTCGACGGCCGATCGTGAACAGGTGTGGGGAGTGACCTTCCCGCCAGGCGCCCGCATCGAGGGTACCGAAGTCACAGCGGAAATCTCGGCCTTGGCGGGCGTGCTCGAACGACGTCTCATTCCCCGCCTCGAAGGCGAAGAGAATCTGACCACCCGGGCGGAAATATTTCGGTTCCCAGCCCAGGTAGAAAGCCTTTCAGAACCAGTTCGTGTGCTGATCGAGACCGTCTTCGGCGAAAGCAAATATGCGGAAAGCGCCTGGTTGCGGGGGATCTATCTGACCTCCGCCACTCAGGAAGGGACGGCAATAGACCGGCTGACGGCAGCATTGGCATCATCCTTCGGCCTGCCTGCCCAACCCGCTGCACCGATGTTTAGGGCCGAAAAGCGCAGCTTCTTCCTCAAAGACCTGCTGACGAAGGTCATTTTCAGGGAGGCTGGCCTCGGCACTTTCGATCCGGCGGCAGAGGATCGGCGTATCTGGATCTGGCGCGGTGCCGCCGTGGCAGCAACAGGATTCGTGGTCATCGCCGGCCTGTTATTCACGATATCCTATCGGAAGAACGACGCCGCCCTGGCGGCGCAGGCCGAACAGCTCGAGGCCCTGCAGCTTCCCCTGACGCCGGTTGCGGCACGCCAAGCGCCGGTGGATCCCCTCGACATTGATTTGGCGCTCGAAGCCGCCACGGAAGTGGCGAATGCACGGACAGACCAGCCAGGCGGAATAGCCTCCTTGATAGGTCCTTCCGCTGAAACCGAAATTCTCCAGGCGCAATCGGACGCCTACCACCGCACCCTGCGCAATATATTGGAACCACGCATGGTCGCGCTGCTCGAGGCGACGATGTGGCGGCAGATCCGCGATCCCGAGTTCCAGTTGGGGGCGCTGAAAACCTATCGCATGATGACCGGCCTGTCGCCGATGGACACGGACTTCGCCAAGCAATGGTGGACGGAGAAATTGCCTGAATCGGCGCCCGTGCCACCTTTCAAGACCGAGGTGGCCGCAGATCATCAGCTTGCTGCGATCGACAATATGGCAACGGAACAGGCCTTCGTCGCACCTGACGAAGCGCTGGTAGGCGAAGCGCTCCGTACGATCTGCTCGATCCCGTTGCCGGTTCGCGCCTATAGCGCGCTGCTCTCCGATCCGGAGGTCACGGCGCTGAAGGAATGGATCCCGGCAGATCATGTCGGCCCGAACGGCCTGAAGGTTCTCGCGCGGCGCTCCGACAAGACGCTGAGGGTCGGCATCAGCGGCGCCTTCACCTATGACGGATTCCACAACGTGATCCTGACCCGGCTTGAAGACGTCGCAACGCAGGCCGCGCTGGACCGCTCGGTTTTTGCCGGCGGATGCTCCGAGAGCGCCAGCCCGTCGGTTGCCACACTCTCGCAGGATATCCTCAAGCTCTACTATGACGACTATATCGCCAAGTGGGACAGCTTCATGCGGGACGTCAGGCTTGCACCACTGGCCGACCTGCAGACGGCCAGCGAAAACCTCAAGGATCTCTCCAGCGCCGATTCCTCAATGAAGCGTCTGCTGACCGCGATCGTGCGCGAGACGGAACTGACCCGTGCCGATGACGGCGGGGGCCGGGCTCCTCCGCCAGGAGTATCCAAGCTTTTGTCCAAGCTTGGCAAGATCGGCAAGCTTGCCGCCAAGGGCGTGAAGATAATGCCCAAAGCCGGCTCCACATCGGATGTAGATCTTTCGGGGGCGCTGGTCGCCGAGCATTTCAAACCTATCAAGGCGGCCATTGTCGAGGTCGATGGCCAGCCTCCCGCACTCAATGATGCAGTCGCAGCCTTGACCGCGCTGTCGAACATGCTTCAGACCGTTTCGGCAAGCCCGGATGCGCAGGATGCAATGAAAAGACAGGGCGGCCTGGCGGAGCTGACCGGTGCAGTGGCGAAACAAGCCGTGACCCTTCCCGATCCGCTGGACGACTGGCTGGCCGGACTGGCCGGCAATACCAGCGCGCTGGCAACAGGGGCAGTCACTTCTGAGCTCAACGCCATCTGGCGTGCCGACGTGCTTCCCTTCTGCCAGGCGGCGCTAACCAATCGCTATCCGTTCGTCCCCGACAGCGCAATCGATGTGAATGTCGTTGACTTCCAGCGCGTCTTCGGTCCCGGCGGGCTGATCGACAGCTTTATCAATAATAATCTGGTCAACTACATCGACACGACCAGCCACCCTTGGAAATGGCGCTCCGACATCAAGCTCGATCCCAGGCCTCTGGCGGCGCTGGAGCAGGCGCGGCTGATCCGCGACAGTCTCTTTCCGGGAGGCGCGGGGCCGATCCTGACCTTCACGCTCGAGCCGAAAGATCTTTCGCCGACAGTCAGCCGCGTGACCTTGAATGTCGACGGTCAGAGTCTCTCTTACTTCAACAACCCGACGCGCCCGCAGCCGATGACCTGGCCCGGCAAGGATGGAACCGGCGTGATCACCCTCGCCTTCCAGCCCCTCGACGGTTCGCCGGAAGTGATGGTCAGCGAGACTGGAAGCTGGGCGTTTCTGCGGATGCTGCGCGCCGGTCGGCTGAGCGGGACCAATCTTGCCGAGCTCTTCAAGCTGCGCCTTGCTGCCCAGGGCTACTACGCCGATTTCGAGCTTCGCGCGGCAAGTGTCGCCAACCCCTTTGATTTGAAGATGTTTGCGAGGTTCTCGTGCCCGACGCAGCTTTGATCCTGCCCGGATTCTTTGGAAAGCTGCCGGCTGTGGGCGATTTCGTCACACGCCGCCTGCCGGCCTCCTTCGTCGGGCGGTGGGACCGCTGGATCAGCCGGCATCTGGTTCACCGATTTTCGCAAGGGCCGATGGAGAACGCTCCGGTCCTGCGCTTTCTGCTCGGCGGGGAGACATTCGGCCCGATGACCGGCGTGATCCTGGCCAGCGCTGATCGTGCCGGCCGGCGGTTTCCGCTGACCATCGCCGCGGCGCCCCCACTTGCCGCCATCGAGATTGCAAGCGTTGCCTCAGACTGGTTCGATCGTTTGGAAGCGACAGGAACGTCAGCAAGAGACGATAGGAGGGACGGCGACGCGTTGGCCAACGCCCTTGCGGCACTGCCATTTCCGGCGGCCAAAGCGTGCGACCGGCCGCTCGGAGACATGGTTTTCTGGACATCGGAGCGTAAGATCACGGCGATCGACGCTGCCATGCCCGATGCCGCGCTTGGGCAGTTTTTCCCCGAAGACGAGAGCCATGTCCGATGAGGATCTGGAACCAAACGGGTTACCCCACCGAATTCACGATGGGCATGGATAAAGAGGGCCGGGAATACATCCTTGTCGTCGTCAAGGGAACCTTCGACTTCCCCGATGTCGCGGGCGGAGTCGCGCAGAAATCCCTTGAGCAAGTCCCGCTGGTCATGGCCGACACCTATACCGGCGAACCGGGTTTTTCTGCAACTCTTTGGGAATCCGACTTCGCGTTCCGCAAAACGTTCTGCGACGTTATCGCCAATGGATGCGCCTACGCTCCACAAGGCCGTCCAGCCGACCGCGTCACGGTAGGAATCAAGGTTGGCAACTGGTCAAAGGTTTTCGAGGTCCTCGGACATCGCGAGTGGCGGGCGCTGGGGCCGGCCTTCATTGCTCCCGCCCCGCAACCCTTCCTGCGTCAGCCCTTCTCGTATGATACGGCCTGGGGTGGCATCGACCGGCTCGATCCCGACGAAGAGATGCCCGCAAGTTACAAGCAAAACCCCTTCGGTACCGGTTGGGCGCGCACGAGCAATCAGCGCCTTGTTCCCGGGCTGCCGCTGCCGAACACGCAAGCGGTAGACGAAGAAATCCGCTCGCCGTTCGGAGACTATCGGCCGATGAGTTTCGGCCCATATGGTCGGGGTTGCCCGGGCAGGATCGAGTTCGCGGGGACCTATGACCAGAACTGGATCGACAACATCTTCCCGTTCCTGCCTCCCGATTTCGATGAGCGTTATTTTCAGATGGCGCCAGCCGATCAACAGATATCTCACCCCGAGGGTGGTGAGCAGGTGATACTCATCAACCTCACTCCCGAGGGGAAGACATGGTTTTTGCTGCCCGATACGGCACTGCCAATGACGATCTTTCGCGATAACGAGGTAGTGCTCGACAAGGTCATCCGACCCGACACGCTGCTATTCGACATCGAGAGCAGGCGCCTATCAATGGTCTGGCGAACGGAGGTGCGGATACGGAAAGTCATTACCGAGTTCGAGGAGGCCTGGGTCGGTCGTCCGACAGCGACGATGAGAAGAGCTCGGGAACAAGGCAAGCAATATATCCGGGATGTGGCAACGCAGAAGGAACTGGTCGCTGATGATGAGGTGGGCGCATGACGGCCCGTGCGCTGGACGTCCTTGCCTGCGGGATGGTGACCGCCGTTGGTCTCGATGCGCCTTCGGCCTGTGCTGCCATACGTTCGCGCATTGATGGATTTCAGGAAACCCGATTTCAGTCCGGCCCGGATGAGCCGATCATCGGCGCTCCGATCCCTTTGATCCCCGAAGTTGTGGGCGAGCAGCGTATGGCCTACATGGTTGCTGCCGCGATCCGAGAAAGTCTGGATTCCTTGTCCACCCCGCGTGCAATGGCCGCCCAGCTGGTACTTTGCCTTCCAGAGGAAGGCCGTTCCGGTTCACCGATCGAAGATAGCGTGCGGCTCGTCCGCCGAATTGGCGATCTCCTTGGGAATTCTGCCACCGGGCCCACGCGCGTGATCAGCGAAGGAAGGCCGGCAGGACATGCCGCTTTGCGAACGGCAGCGCGATTGTTGGCCGATTCGGATACAGACCACGTCGTCATCGCCGGTGTGGATAGTTATCTCACGGCTGGAACGGTCACGCACTATCTGGCCGAGAACCGATTGCTGACGCCAGACAACGCCAATGGTTTCATTCCGGGCGAAGCAGCCGGCGCGATCCTCTGCGGCCGGGCGGGACAAGGCAATTTCCGACTCGCCGGGCTAGGTCTCAGTCGAGAACAGGCTTTCATCTACAACGGGCTCGATGCGGACGGGATGCATCTACCATTGCGTGGCGATGGCATGACGGCAGCCTATAGGGAGGCCCTGGCGGAATGCGGGATCGAAATGGCGGGGCTTGGCTATAGGATCGCAGATCTCATCGGTGAGCAATATTGGTTCAGACAATCGGCCCTTGCGTCGATCCGGCTGGTTCGCGGGGCCCACGACTTCCAGGATATCCGGTCTCCCGCCGAATCGCTCGGCAATGTGGGAGCCGCCGTCGTGCCGATCATGGTCGGAATGGCGATGACCGCAGCCGCCAAAGGCTATTCGGGCGGCAGCCCCGTCCTCATCGAGGCATCCAACGACAGCGGTGCCTGCGGTGCTGCCATCTTCTCATTCAGGGTGCAGTGATGGGAAATGTCTTTGCGAACGGATTGGAGATTTCGGGCAAGGACACCGATGGAAAGACCATTGCCGCATTTCCCGACACCTGCTTCACTCCGCCCCAGACGCCCGCTACGCCACCGGGCGTGCCCGTTCCCTATCCGAGCTTCGGCACCTCGAGCGATACCGACAAGGGCACGAGCACGGTCAAAATCGGCGGCCAGACGGTCAACATCAAGAACAAATCCTATCTGTCGAAGACAACTGGCACAGAAGCCGGTTGCGCCCCCAAGAAAAACCTCATCACCTCAAGGAATACAGGCAAGGAGTATTTCCACTCCTGGTCGAATGACGTGAAATTCGATGGCGAGCCGGTCATTCGATTCAGCGATATGGCGACCAATGACCACGCATCGCCACAGGCCGGTACGCCGCCTTGGCTTCATGTGCTCTCGGCAAATGTCGGAGGAATCACGTGCGGCACGCTGCTGCAGAAGATGAACCTACGTCTGCATCCGCACAACAAGAAAAATTGTCCGCAGGGATATCAGTCGGAACACTATGTCGGAAACGAATACTTCCAGCCCGATCGTGCTCATAATACCTCCTACGATCAGTGGAAGGATTACAGCGTGCGCACGGCACCATGTGTCTGCATCCGGTCGATGAAGCACAAGAAGGGCGGCGGGTTCCAGGAAACCGGCAAAGGAAGCCGCAAGGACACTCCCCACGACACGAAGACGAAGGCGGTCAACGACTACAACGCAAAACTGGAAGCTCAGACAGGCAGGTCCCCTAAGTTACGGGGGGCTGTCGCCAAGGGAACGAAGTCGATCTCCGAACAACACAAGGAGTGCAAGAATTCGAGCCCTGCCACGCAAGAGAAGGTCGCGAAATGTCTAACCATGATATTTATGGCCTATATCCAGAGCGTCGTCGGTCCCCCTCCTCCCAAGAAATCAATGGAGGAACTTAATGAGATGCGGACGATGCGTCACAGGACAGTGGCATGACCGGGCGCAAGACAATAGACGATGTGCCTTCACAGGAAGTCTACCTGGAGGCAATGCGCGGCTATCACCTTGGCGGCACGCTTTTTGGCGTGTCGATTGAACTCAGCGATGAATATAGGGAGTGCGGCCGTTCCTATCTGCTGTTAGTGGATTTCACTGGGCGGAGCGCCCGGTTTCATGTTCTCTTGCAGCTGGAAAACCAGATGTTGTCGCACATCAGCGGTTCGCAAGATGATCACGTGTTGCTGGAGGTCGGCGGCCTCACCCATTTCCTGCGCGGCAGTTCGCACACCATCGCACGGGCGCCAGAGCCCTTCTTTCACAAGCTGTTCCGCCTGCCCGATGGAACTCTCTTCACCTACGGCGAGGACGGCTGCGTGTGTCGTTTTGACGGCATTTCGTGGCAGCCGATCCAACCGCTGGTATCGTCATTCCTGAGGGCCATGCATGGGCCGTCGGCCGAGCTCCTTCATGTGGCGGGCAACAATGGTACTCTCCTCCATCTACAAGGGGACCGTTGGCGGCAGGTCCCGCTCGATTTCAACCGCTCAATCGAAGCGATCCATGTCTCGCCCAACGGGACGGTCAGCATCGGCTGCGAAGACGGCATCTGCTTAGAGTACCGAGACAATCTGTTGAAAGAGATCAAGGCGCCCGACAGTGATTTCATGTCGATATGTGACTTCAAGGGGGCGCGGTTTTGGGGCGATAATGACTTCGGGGTTTTCGTCCAAGACAATCACGTCCTGAAAGAGTTCCGGGCCTTGGGCTTTGCCTATGCGATGCAGCCGTCGCCCGATTTGCTCGTCGTCACCGGGTGGAAAGAGATCTTCGTGTTTGACGGAAATTCCTGGTCGGGGTTCGAATTTGGCTACGACGGACAGCTGTATATTCAGGTCATCGACATGAGCAGGCGTTATCTCTGAGCGCTTGCGCCGTTGACGGTCAGATATTCGCGGACCTTGTCCAGGTCCAGTTCCTTCACAGCGATCAATCGTCTGGCGCTCAGCATCCGCACCACAAATAGCTCGCCCGCCTCGGGAAATTCCGCATATCGCTCCTTGGCGATATCCTGCCCTGCCTGCCCCGCCACTCTTAAGCCGTCTAAATGGGCCTCAAGCCGCTCGACCAGCCGAGCAAGCCGCTCCTCATCCATGTCAGGATTTTCGTCCGGGTGAAGCAAATGATAGTCATAGACGGTCCATAAGAACGCCGCCATTTCGGCGTGTTGGCGGACGATCTCGCGAAGGACGGGAGCGGCGGGCATTAGTTGAGGTTCACCGATCCACCACGGACGCGATTGGCTGCGCTAGCGTGGCTCGTCACATAAGTGCCGCGGATGGTGATGTGCCCATCCTTTTCCATGATGATCGTCGCTTTGCCGCAACGAAGCTCGATCCGCTCTCCGGCTGTGATCTGAACACGCTCGCCGTCACGAACGACATTCGGCGTCGGCGCCCCGCGCGCCGGATCGACGATGCGCCCTAGGATCAGCGGCCGAGACGGGTCCCCACCCTCGAAGAGTAACGCTACCTCAGCCCCGACCATGGCAGAAGTGAGCTCTGTCAAGCTTTTCGCACGGAGCGCTGTCTCCACGGGATTGCCGGGAAACACGACCAGTGGCACGCCTGCATCGAAACCCAGCAACAGCCCGATGACCACTCCCTCAATCCGCTCCAGAATGTCGGACATATGACCCGTCCTCAATTATGATTGATCTTGCTGCCCTTCCATGTGACCTCTCCCGAGGCCTTGCCATTGAATTTGCCCGAGGCGTTGATCGAAATGTCCTTGCCTTCGATCGAGATCGTGCCGTCCTTCTTCATCGCGATGCTTGCTGAGCCGCACTTGATGACGACCGAGTCCCCCGCTTCGATCAGCAGGTCCTGACCGATCTTGATCGCTCCGTCTTCACCCACCTCGACAAGACTGCCCTTGGCGACTTTCACCGCCCTACTTCCGCCGATCTCCGTGGAATCGTCATCGCTGATCTTGGCGCTACGCGCCTTGCCGATGCTGCTTGTCTGCCCGCCGCCGATCGACACGCTCTGGTCTGAGCCGATTTTCCAGCTGTCGGAGGCGCCGATGTCGTGGCTCTGGCCGGCACCGACGCTGACGGAACGGGACGCGCCGATCGTATTCGATTGGGTCGCGCCGACCGATCTGGTCTCTGTCGCGCCGACGCTATCGACGCGTGCGGCGCCAACGGTCACCGTCTGGACGATGGCAACGGTCTGGGTGTGATTGGCGCCGATCGTCTCTGTGGAATTTGAGCCGATACTGATCGTCTCATTGGCGCCCACAGTCAGAGATCGATTGACCCCCACCGTCTCGGTATCATTCGATCCGATATTGACGGTGCGGTCGACACCAACCTTGGTCGTCTTGTTGTTGCCGACATCCTCGTCGAGGTTCACGCCGACGGAGTGCTTGGCGTTGTTGTCGATGCGATCCGACTGATCGTGTTGGACGAGTTTGCTGCGATCGTGCTTGATCAGGAGGTTGTGGTCTTTCTGCGCCTGGAAATAAACCTCCTCCGATCCGGCTTTGTCTTCGAAACGCAGTTCGTTCCACCCGCCCCCGCCAGGAGACGAATTCGTCTTCAACCCGGATTGGGTGGCATGTCCGGGCAGTTCGTAGGGCGGCATTTCCTTGCCGTTATACACCCTGCCGGTGATGATCGGCCGGTCAGGATCCCCTTCGAGAAAGTCGACGATCACTTCCTGACCGATACGGGGGATTTGGATAAACCCCCAGCCCGCACCGCTCCAGGTTTGCGAGACGCGCACGAAACAGGAGCTGTTCTGGTCCTTCTTGCCGAGCCGGTCCCAGTGGAACTGCACTTTCACGCGTGCGTATTTGTCGGTGAAGATCTCCTCGCCGGCAGGGCCAACCACGGTCGCAGTCTGCGGCCCGCGCATGATCGGCCGGATCGTGTTGCGAGGCGGCCGATAACTGATGGAGGTCGGAGCCACCTGGAATGTCGCCCGAAAGGTTTCCTCCTCCGCATAGGCTGCGGGCCGGTAACCCGGATCGAAGAGACGATAGTCGGCGCGCAGCACGACGTATTCCGCGTTCTGGTCCTTGCGCGGGAAATTCTCGAGCTTGAAAGTGCATCCGGAAGCCAGACCCCGCACCGTGCCGCCAGCGGCGATCCGTTGATGTGCCGCCTGAATTTCCTCCCGCCGCACGACGGCAACCGCGTCGCCGCGGCCGACCGTCAGATGCGCGCCGGGATGGCGATAATGTTCACCCTGTGCTTCCGCGTGTGAGAAAGGTTGCGCCGATTGCGCCATGAGGTCGGCGCCCGGTTTGGTGAAGTCATAGTCCGTGTGGGCGAAGGTGCCGGGCAGGACGGAACTGGTCGAAACCCAGTCCGTCATATATTCCTCATCCCGGCGCACGGGGTCGCCCTCGGCCCGGAACTTGACGCTGCCATAGCCTGGCGCTGGCTTCAGCTTGTTCATGGCATCGGCAAGAACCAGAGTGTGTTCGCCCTCATCATATTCGAAGAAATACATGATGCCTTCGTGCTCGAGCAGCCGCTGCACGAAGTCGAGGTCGGTTTCGTCATATTGCACGCAGTATTCCCGAGCCTCGTAGGAACCCTGCAACCGCTTCTCGAATTTTGCCGCCTTGTATTTCGAGAATATCTTCTCGACGATTTCGACGACGCTCATATTTTGGAAAATGCGGCAATCGGTGCTGTTGCCGAGCAGCCAAAGCCAGGGCCGCACCTCCGCCTCGTAGTAGGCAAACCTTTCCTCGATGCGCGTCAGGCGAAAATCGGTGACCAGCCCGCTGAACCAGCGCTTCTTGTCTCCGCCTTCGCCTTCTACTGACAAGGATTTTCCGAGCAGCTTCAGTGCGTCGACATTCTCGTCGGAACTGATGAAGCCGACAGTGAAGGCAAAACACCGGCTGACCGCATCGCCGCCGATGAGATGCGTGAAAGTCAGCGCTTCGGATCCGAGCGGCGTCTGGACGGTTGTCTTGCGATCATCAGCCATGCGGAGAATGCCCCTGTCTCGTGACGCCGGCGATCCTGATGGAGAAGCCTAGCACAAAGGCCCCTCGCCTCGGAAGTGACATCGATGGTGCAACAATCCGATGCCAGTCGCCTGGCCTTCCGGTCGACCGCAATACGCCCGAAAGGAGCCCCGGTCTGACCTGCGCAACCGGGGCGGTGCGAAAATGTCATACGCGGGCGATTGATCCCCCGAGCGCTCGATCCGTCCTGACAGAGAATGCGAGCTCTTCGATTGCCAGCGCCGCTTCACGCGCTCCATTGGCAAAAACGATGCGGCTTGCTCGTGTGCGATGCTGGGCAAGAAAATCCTCCGACAGAGCGAGTTCGATCGCCTCATGCGCTCGTTCGGCATCCACCGATCTCAAACATAGCCCCAATCCGGAGCTTTGCGCATAGGCCGCTCTTACGGCCTGCTCGTCCATCTCGGGCGCTTCATTCGGAACGAAGATTGCCGGGATGCCGCCATAAATACATTCGTGGTAGCTGTTGTAGCCGGCATTCGTAATCATCAGGTCAACGGCGTTGAAATATCTGGCGATCGGATAGATCGCCTTTTGCACGGTGCCCCCGATATGATCCTCGCGCTTCGGGGCGAGGGGATTGACCGCGTCGACGACCTGGACTCCATGCTTGAGCAGTCCGTTGATGATCGCCGGCCGCAGCCGGCTGACGTCTAAATTTCGTTCCGAACCGAGCTGCACGACGGCGACAAGACCGGCAGGATCGACACCGAGAGCCGATGCAGCTTCTGCCCGCGAGAGCCTGTCGTCATTGTCAACAAGGAGGATCGGAGAAACGCCGATCACGCCAGCGCGCAATTGCGCGGTGATGCCGTGGTCTTCGTCCGCGGCGAACTCGCCCGGCTCGATCACCATGTCGAACCGATGCTGCATCGACGGATCGAGGCTATGACAGGATGCCCACATCCCGCGGCGGATCCAGACCCAGTTCAGATCGGGACGGGCGGTCAGCACCTTCAGTAAGCCAGGATAGGGATGGTTGCTGTCGAAGACGACGCTGTTGATGGCAAACGCCTCCACGGCGGTCAGCAATTCCTGTGCGAAGACCTCGTTCCAGCTGTCGTCCGTCACACCGATCTTCGAGGCGGACGGTATGTAGTCTACCGGGTGCCCACGTGCTTCGATAATCGAAGATCCGGCCGACATTGTCAGGAAAACGGGCTCCATGTCAGGCGACATGCGCTCGGCGATTGCCATTAATCGCGTGATATGGCCAAGGCCTATGCCGTTTGTCGCGACAAACAGGACGCGGCGCCGTCCCATCAGCGACCGTTGCGATCTTCGCGGCCCGGAACGGACCGTTGCGTGTCCGCTCGACCCGGAGAACGCGTCAGCGCCAACCGCCTTGCCGACCGTGGCAAGCGCGGCAGGCGAGCAAAGTCCGAGTTCGTCATAGATGGCACGCATTCTTTCCGGGTATCGGCTTTTCGAAAACTTCTTCTCGACCAATGTGCGCGCGGCTGCCGACTGGGCGCTGAAGGCCTCGGGAGACGCGAGAAATCTCTCCAGAACGTTGGTTGTTTCGTCGGGCCGGCAATAGACCGCACCGTCTTCGAACAGGTCACGAAACGATGGGTCGAGGATGGTCACAAGCCCGCTCGCCATCGCTTCGGCAATGCCAATGCCAAACGCCTCAACCCATCGCCGGCTGTGAAAGAACACATAGAAATCAAGCTTGTTCAGAAACTGAGGCACACCGCTGTTCGAGTAAGGCGAGATGTTCCAGTTGGATCCAATCAAAGGCACGACTTGGTCCGGCACACCGCCCATGACCTTGATCTGGACATTACCAAGATCGGGATAGGCCGCGCGCAATTCAGCCTCGGTATCCGGCCATTTCAGGAGATCGCGACGTGAATGTCTGCCGATAACCGCCCTTTCGCGCGGCGGCAGCGCGGTCCTGATCGGCCACTCGTCAAGGTCGATCAGATTGAACAGATCATGACGCAAGAGCTCGGGCCTGCCGGCGATGATGTCTTCGAACTGATTGCGCACCCTGGGGCCCACCGGTGCGAAGATGACGGGCGCCCCGAACATTCTCTCCAGATTTCGTTTCACCACGTCGATATTATATTGCGCATTGCCGGCTCCGTCGAAGGGCGGATGCTGGACCGAAAGGAGGACGACCTTCGATCTGAGGCGCAGCGGCCGTGTCGGCATGTGCGCGAACGCCAAGGGATTATGAGCGAAAAGAATGTCGCACTCGACTGCCTCCTCGCCCGTCAGCCACGGCACCTCCTGACGCTCAAGAACGTCGAGAAGACGTTCCTCGAACCGTCTGGAACGGATATCGGAAACGCCGAGAAATGGAAGCAGAGCCGTCGAGAGGCCAAATTGCCGAGCGGACTGGATCTCGATCCGCACGGCCGATGAGGAGCCACCATAAAATCGAGGATCGGCTGCATGGACAATATCAAAATGCATTCGAAAGCCAGATTGGGTCTATCAATGCTACTAGGGTCAATTCTCAGTTGTCTGGTCCGTTGCTTCAATAAGCGCTGCCGCTGCGGCCGAAAGACGGGTTCCGTTCGGGACGGTTCAAATTCCTCACAGCAACGGGCTTTGGCTTGACCGACCGGGTGATCCTTGATGCCGCGACCGGGACATAGGAACTGTTCGGATAGCTGCTGATAAAATTGCGATAGGCTCGATCAGTGTTGCTTCGCCGTGCGTTGCGCCAAGCCACTTCTTCTGCGGCGGTCGGCGCATTTCGGTAACCGCTGATGATTGACGCCAGCGTCATATTCGAGCCTTGAGAGGTGCATGAGGCAAGTATCAGCGTTCCGAGGATAGAGATTTTGCGAAGCATATATTGCCCTCCCCGCAGCTTATTTTAGTAAGCATTCACAAACTACGAAAGTCAATGCCCGCAAGGTGAAACTCATTATTTTCGATTGTCCGATGCAGCCTTGAAGGACTTCTCCGGCCTTTCAGGCAACGAATAGATGCAAGTTTCAACTGGAAGAACTCGGCGGCGTGTCTAAGTCGACCCGCCTCTTCGCAATGACAACTGTTCGGCGAGGAATTCCTCGAAGCTCAAGCCCAATGTCACCTCACGCGAAATCGCCCATTTTCGCAACATCAGGTCGTAACGCCTGCGCACATAGTCCTGATATTGGCCGGACGAAAGCGATGGAAGGTGGTGCACTTGCGGAATGAATTCGGCCGGCGTCTCTGCCCGGGACATGAGTTCTTGATGAAAATCGGAAAGAACGATGATCGGATATTCGTTCTTGGCCGTGCAAATCTTGCGGATGGACTCAATGGCTTCGAGAAAGCCGTCTGGTCTTGACCCGAGCCAGCTGACAAGAGTTCGAGATTTTGCGCAGTTGTGCGCGTCGGCAATCGTGTATCGGAGCTCCTCGGGCATAGTTTGCTCTCGCCTGAAAAACGCGAAAGCGTCGAAAGGCATTCTCATATTGAACAAGCTGCGCAAAGGGGTGTTCGGCAAAACCATCTGATGGGTCTCCGTGCAAAGAACCGGCTTGTTCGATATCCTGGCAATCTCGTTCGCCTGCCTAAGATTACTCTCGACAAAGATCTCGGCATTACACTGCCGATAGAAGGCGGCCTTGAACCTTGCATGGGTGCCCCGCCGCCGACGCTCCGCCGCGCTCGGCAGATCGAGCATTATGAGCTTGCCGTAGTCGATCGAATTTGTACGAAGCCAGGTTTCGGTCAAGGATCGGTACTTTTCGAGCCGGCTGGTCACGAGATAGGCGATGAAGCGCGTCGGTTTGTGAAGCGCCCGTGCATTTCTCAAGAAGGCTTCATAGGCCGGACCATCGTCATTTTCCGTATCGGTCGGGTCGAGGCAGAGCACCCCGTCAATGTCGATGCACGCCTTCGATAACAGGCCGTGATGCATGAAATTCCACTGGAACAGCCTTGGCTGTTCGACGACCTCGAATATGAAGTCGACACCCTCGACGCTGTCGCGCAGACCATAGACCGCGGCGAAGACAAACTCAGCGCGACTTTCGCATGCCATCAACTTGGCTTTGGCTTCGCGCATGGCGCCACCGGTATTGATGCTGTCGTCGAGGACAAGAACCCTTCGAACGTCGGATGCGCTCCTGAACGAAGCCGTATTCTTTGTCGCACCGAAGGAGTAAACGCGGCCTTCGATGAAGCTGTCCAGATCGGTCATCGGTAGGTTGGCGACCAAGCCGAGCATGTTGGCGGCCAGCAGGCCGCTGCGTGGAATACCGACGACCAGATCGATCTCGCGAGGCAGCATGTGCAACCCGTTGACGATGGCTTTGTGAAGATCCGATATCGAGCGATACTGCATCCCCATGCCGATGCTCCCCCGTTCAGGTCAGCTCCGAACCGTCATTTGCCGTTCTGTTCCAGAAAGAGATCGACCTGGGCTTCCATCCTTTGCCGTGTTGCCGTGTCGAGTTTCTTGCCGATCGCGGCGCGCGCTTCATCGGCCCGGTTAACGCCCAGCTTTTCGGCCAGCACCCCATAATAATAGGCAAGCGGCACATCCGCCTTTCCCGTGAAGCTGCCTTTGTCGTAACCGAAGGCAAGATCGAGATTGGCCAACTCAAGTCCACGATTGGCAGATAACTTGAAGAGGGAAAGCGCGCGGTTTCGATCAGCAGGGAGTTTATCGGCGCCTTTCAGGTACAGCCTCGCGGCGTAATAGGGCGCGTATTTGTTGCCCATGTCCGTTGCCTTGAGCAGGGTCTCCAAGCCACGTCTAAGATCCTTCTTGGTGCCCTCTCCACTGATATAGGCCTGCCCCAGATTTGCCATGGCGTCGATCTGGCCCGTATCGGCCGCCGCCATGTAAAGTGCGACCGCCTGCGAGGCATCCTGCTTTACACCGGTGCCCAGCCTGTAGCAGTCACCCAGCGCGGTGATGGCGTTGGCCCATCCGCTGGAGGCGGCAAGACGATACCAGAGAATACCTTCTTCTGGGTCCTTCGAGACACCCTGGCCAAGAATATAGGCCGTGCCGACGTTCGTGCGTGCGCGCAGGTTGCCCATTTTTGCGGCCGCCATGTAGTAGGAGAGAGCCTGGTCGTAGTCGACCTTCCGGCCGATCCCCATGCGAGCCATATAGCCAAGATTGACGAGAGCGGCGCTATACTGCTGGCCGCCGGCGAGTTTATAGAAATATTCCGCCCAGTTGTATCGGCCGGCGATCTCGAGAACACGACCAAGCTGATACTGCAGCCGGGGATTGTTCTGATCTGCTGCAAGCGCAAAGGCGCAGGCCCGCAGCGCGTCGCGCACATTGACGAGACCATTGCTGACGCCGGGGACCTGTCGCTGCGGATCGTTCGGGTCAGCACCGTAAAGATCGCATTCGGTCACAAGACTGCGCATGCCGCTCGCCGTCTCGGGCAGTGCACTCGGCCACATCCTGAACGTTTCGCTCACCGCACGCTCGCCCGATTGCTGGAAGACGAACTCCTTAGCCTCGGCGTCGTCCGTACTCGGCACCTGGCTGGCAATGGATGAGGCGACAAGGCTTTCACGTACATAGAGCCCGCGTTTCGAAAGGGCGGCAACCTGGACACGGCTCTTTTCCTCCGCCTCGGCCGCGTGCGCGCTTTGGGGAAAGATCTTGGCAAAGCGCTCGAAATCAGCAGGATCTGGGCTATCCTTGATGAAGGTCCACAGCACCTCGTCAATAGCAACCGGGCTCGAGGTCTCGGTGGGCGGAACAACGGCTTCCGCGGTCAAGATTGCCGCCTGTGGTCGGAACACGAACCGTGTTTCGATCGAGCCGGTGATCCAAGGTATTTGGGCATTGCCGGTCGCTTGCCTGACATCGCCGCGAACCGTGCGAAACGTGTCATAAACATCCAGGTTCGGTCGCTGCAGGGCATTGGCGAGCGCCGACGAATAGGGGCTGTTCAGCCCGGTGCCATCATAGGCGACTTCACCGGCGCTCGTTGCATAGGCCACCAAGACCTGCCCGCTTCCCGCCTCAGTGTCCGCCAGCCCCTGACGAAGACCCTGGAAATTTGCAGCCGGATTGTTTCGGCATGCATCAAGAATGAAGAGCTTCAGCCCGACAGGATCGTTCTTGACGATATCGATGAGGTCATTGAGAACGAGTGCATCGGCGACCACCCGCTGCGCAGAGCTGGTATCGACGTCCACGGGCAACAGGAGATTGCGCCCAGCGGCCTGCAAGGCGTGGCCGGCATAGTAGAAGACGGCAATATCGGCACCGACCAGATGCGTCCGAACGGTCTCTTTCAGGTCTCTGACCGCCTCTTTCTTCAGGTCGTAAAACAAAAGCACGTCGAAATTCAATTCGGTCAGGGTATTGGCGATCAGCTTGGCGTCATTTTGGGGATTGCTCAACGGCGCAAAAGGATAGTCACTATTGCCGATGACGATCGCCGCGCGCTTTTCTGCGTGAGCAGATCCCGCGAAAACTTGACACGCGATCAGCAGAAACAGGCAGATAAAAAAACGTGGGCCTCGCCCCTGCGCAGATATGGAAACCATCACTGTCGCTCCAATGAGAAGACCATGCCCGAAACCATCGACGCAAAGCCTGAACGTTGCTTGTCTGCCTGCCACTCCCGCGATCGAGAATTCGAAGTATATTAGCCCCGGATAATCTCAGCCAGTCTACCAATTTACACACCAAGCGGTAGCCGTTCTGCAATACAAATTGCAGACGCATCGAACGAACCTCGACGGGCGGAAACGCAGTAGCGGTGGTGGTGAGGACAAAGCTGGAGGACGTCGATGCAACCGCAACAAGATCGGGGTCGCGGAATACGACATCTCGGAAGCCGGCATCGAAGGCGTGGTCTATGAAAACCGCGCGTTCATCCGCGTCGTGTGAAATTTTCGATTCCCGCCTTAGCGATTTCGATGACTTATTTTGAAAAAGTGGAACTAGCTGGGTGTCGACAACGTCAGGGCGTTCGAGAAACTTCATCTCTATCACTTCGGTGAGGCCTGAGGGATGTCCCGGACAATGCCCGGGTCTGCGACGTGAACGAGAAGCAGACCGGCTAACAAGCCAGGAAAACGTAGCCACGCTCTTTCAGTGCCGCCCGCACGGAACATCCTCCTCGGCAAAAGGTTAGCGAGTGTTTAGCGATGACACGGCGTTCCGCGCGCCGATCGGGACTTGGGGAGCATCGCAATGAAGCATTAAAATGGTAGGTTGCTTGAGAGCAGTCTTTCGCTTCAACCACCTGGTGCTCGGCGCATTGATGGAGGTCTCTCGATGGAAGGCTCTGCTTCTACTGAACCCCGTGATAGGCCGCTTCAATTGCTCGCGACAATCGCGCTTGCCGGCATCTGCTTGTGGGTGATCCGCACCGAATTTCCGCGTGTCGTTTCAGATCACGGCCTCTGGGACTTCGGCGCATTCCTCGCGTCTGGGCGCGCGGCAGCTGCTGGCTTGGACCCTTACGGCATATACCCACCTCTCACCCCGCACGTCATCTTTCCGGGATTTGAGGCTTGGAACCCCAACCTCAATCCTCCGATCTCGGCACTTCTGTTCCAAGCCTTCGATATCGTGGAGCCCGGGTGGTCGCTGCGTATCTGGTGGGTGATTTCGATTGCCAGCTACGTCGCTGCGGTCGCCTTGCTGCTGCGACGCTACAGCTACGGCCTGCACCACGGATTGATCGCCATCTGGGCTTTCGCATTGGCCGGTTTTTGGGACACGCTCTACCTAGGTCAGATCTACATGCCTCTGGTCTTGATCGCCGTCATCGCCTGGCTCCGCCTGGAAAGAGGCGATGACGTATTCGCCGGCATCATGATCGGCCTGCTCATTTCGATGAAACCGAATTTCGCAGTCTGGCCGGTGCTGCTCTTTCTTGCCGGCCATCGGCGACCGAGCTTGATATCGTTTGCCACCGCGGCCGTCATTGCCGCCATGCCACTCGCCATTTTCGGTCCTGGAATCTATCTCGACTGGCTGCGCCTCGTTGCGACGGACGGCGAACGTGCGGTCTTTCTCACGAATGCTTCCTTTGCAGGTCTGGCCGCGCGTGCCGGCTTCCCGTCGGTGGGCACGGTTCTAGCCGTTTTATTGCTGCTTGCCCTCGCCGCCTGGGCATTCCGCCGCCGTCCGCCGGTAATCTCCGTCAGCGGGCTGGCGCTGATTGCGTCTCTTCTGGCCTCCCCGCTAGGATGGATCCACTACACGCTCTTCCTGCTGCCCGTCCTGCTGCACCATTGGCAGAGACCATGGGCATGGTTGGCAGGTACCGCGCTGATAATACCGGTCCCGATCATACTCGGCTACTTCGGCGCTCCCCGCCTGATCCAACTGACGGCAGGATCTGTGTACGCGTGGGCGCTCGTGCTGGTGCTCGCCGGTCTGGTCATTTCAGAACGCGGAAGACAATCTGCTCCAGCTCAGGAAGGGTTTCTGCGGTAGATGCGCCAATCGGCGGTCTCCCGCACGAGGTCATAGTGGCGGGCTATATAATGCGCATAGATGTCCCGCATGCCGTTCCCTGTCCAGATTTCGATGGGCCACTTCGGGTCGAGGATCAGGTCCACGTCGGCGAACATCTCTTCCGCGGCTGGACGATACTCAGGCCCGAGAGTGCGTCCCCAATGATACCAGACGCTATCTCCGGCGGGCGGCGTGAGGCGGAGACCGGCGGTAAACGGATTGACGAAATCCAGAACGGCAACACGCTCAGACCCAGCATCCAGTTGCGAAAGGGCGGCGGAGGCGTCGGCAAGCGTGCGGTTGTAACCTTGGAAATATTCGAATTGGCCGGCACTCCACATCTCCACCAGCCGAACCCCGGAAAGGGCAGGCAGCGGAATAGCTTCGCCTCGTCCGCCAGCCGAATAATAGGCATGAATGGCAAGCGACGCAGCATTGCCGACCGCAGCCGGCATGAGCAGAAATGCTGCGAGCAGCGGCGGGGCGATCCGCGCTCTTGCATTCCCAGAGCGAAGCTCGGCACGAAAGAGACTTTCCGACAGCACGGCAGCGCTCGCGCCAAGCGTCAGAATCCCAAAGAATTGGAAGTTCTGCTCGATCAGGAGGATTCCTGATGTCATGCAGAAGCCGACAAAGAGCAGATGCCGGCAGCTTGGCGTCAGACTGAGAAGGATGACGGCGACAGCGAGATAAGCGAGAAGGTCGGCGAAATTATGCCGTACCACGTGACCGATAGCCGTCATCGTCGGGAAACCGCCGCTGTTCTTCCCGGCAAGACTGATGTCGAGGAGGTAGTTGACCCCTCCGCCCCAGACCATCTCAATCGCCAGGATGCTGGCGGCGACGATCCCAAATGTGAGCGCCACCCAGCCGGTCTGGCGACGGTCAAAAAGCATGAACATCAGAAAAGCAAGGCCCACGACACCATAGGTGATCTTGGTGTAAAGCATCAGCAGCACGAGGAAGCTGGCGCATGCTGCGTCCGCGCCTTTGCCGCTGCTGGCGCCGGGCAAGCGGCACAGGTACATGACCAGCAGCAAGCCGAATGACGCCCAGCCGATCCGGTTGTAGAACATGGCGAAGCTGAGTTCCCCGATCCGTTCGCCGGGGTTTGCAGGAACCGCGAGCACCAGAAGCAGATAGCTTGCCAGCGGCAGCCCGAGCGCCCAATGCATTCGGCTGCCGACGATTTCGGCGGCGACCAGCGAGAATAACAGGATCAGCAGGGACAGTCCCACTGGCATTGCCGCGCCCATGCTGCCGGACAGAGCGTAGCCGACAGCCGGGATATAGAATGTCAGCGGCCCGAGAGGTGTGTGGAAATCAACGTTCGGCACCTGTCCGGCCGCGATCCGATGTGCGCCATCAAGAAAAACGAATAGATCATTGACGTATTTGGTTGTGACCGTTGCGCCTGGCAGGGCGAGGAGTCCCGCAAGAAGCAATCCAATGCCGGGGACAATGGCACGCCACCAGTTCAACTGAACGGCCGGCCGCGATGTATCCTTCTCCGGTATCGACGTCGATGCTTGCGTCACCGTGCCTCACTTTGCGCCTTTGCCTGGGCGCCACTGATAAATCGTCCATTCGGATGTCTTCCGCACCACATCGAAATTCGCAGCAAGGAATGGGCCATACAGCTCCTGCAGCGGCAGGCTGTTGATGCCGGTTTTGGGCACCATGACGATCTTGACGTCGGCAAAGAGCACGTCCGGCGGGATATAGGACCTTTCATTGATGTTGCGATTCCAGTGAAGCCAAGCGGTGTCGCCGGCGGGCGGGCGAATGCCGAGTCCGGCCGAGAATGGGTTTGCGAAATCGAGGACGAAAACCCGTTCGGCTGGAACCGGCAGAGATTGGAGAAGCGCGCCACCGGTGACGATGTTATCGAGGTAGCGTCTTATGAAATCGGGCTCGCCGCCCGGCGGATCGACTTCCCGGACATCGTCAAATTCCGGCAGCCCCAGAGACTGCCCGGCTTTCTCAGTCGCGAGCGCCGTATGCAGGGCGACGGCCGCGCTGTGGTGCACGATCGGGGGCAACAGGAACAAGATGCCGATCAGCGGCAGGGCGCCGGCAGCACGAGCCAAGCGTCCTGCTGCGCGGCTTTCATTGCCCGGTTCAACCCAGGCCGTCTTCTGCGACAGCACGATTGCCCCGCAATAGAGCGTGATGATCCCCCAGCTGTGGGCATTCTGATTGATGAGCGCCACGCCGGCGCCGATGCAAAAGCCACAGAGGACAAGATCTCGAAGGCTGC
The DNA here is from genome assembly GCF_003013335.1 of Rhizobium sp. H4. Lineage (NCBI taxonomy): Bacteria > Pseudomonadati > Pseudomonadota > Alphaproteobacteria > Hyphomicrobiales > Rhizobiaceae > Rhizobium > Rhizobium sp. H4. Next base: position 52,408 of record NZ_PSOW01000021.1, on the reverse strand, counting down.
GGCTTTGCCAGAGGGCGAGCGAAGCGACGGCCGCGAACACTGTGAGATCGGAGAAGTTTTCCCGAATATTCTTCAGAATGCTGCCGACATCATGACCGCCGCTGACGCGCGCCGCCGCCCGCAGATCCTCAATGTGCTGCGCCGTTCCGCGCCAGAAGAACTCGATGGCGACCATTGCCAGTGCCGTGAGCAGCAGGGCTGTCACGCCCCAGCGGCGCTGGTGCCGATCGGAGAGAATGATTGCGATAAGGCCGATCCCGGCGAGCCCGTAGGTCACCTTGGTATAGAACGAGACAAGCAACAGGAAGAGGGCTGCGAGAGCATCGGCAATATCATTGCGCCTGGCTGGCGAATGCGGTGCCAGATACATAACCAGCAGCAGGCCGAGAGCGACCCAACCGATGCGGTTATAGAACATCGCGAAGGAAGGATACCAGATGGAACTGCCGAGATTGATCGGAGCCGCGAGAATGAGAAGAAGGAATATACCGAGCCCGGCAGCCAATGAAGGTGCGAGGCGCGACCCAAGGATGCGGATCATGGCGGGGATGAAAGAGACGAGGACGGTCGCCATGCCCAGAGGTATGGCAGCCCCGAAATTACCTGACAGAAGATATCCCGCAGCCGGAATGTAAAAGACGAGAGGCCCGAGCGCGGTGTGGAAATCGCGGTTCGGCACCTGGCCGAAGGCGATGCGATGCGCACCGTCGATGAAGATCAGCACGTCATTGATGAAGGCGGCATTGATGGTCCTGCCCGGCAGCGCGAGCATGGCGGCAGAGGCCAAGGCGACGACGATGATCGCGCCTTCTGCCGACAGCAGTCGCCGTATCCAGGCTGCAGGTCGCCTGTGGGCACGAGTTCCCGCTCCGATGTAGGCTGCCTGATTTATGGGTTCCGTCACAGCCGCAACCTCTTGAAGATGGACTCTGGGATTGACCGGATTATCGTCATGAGCGGTCGCCAGACCCCTCTGACGTAGACGACGTCACTGCGGCTCCCGCCCTCGGCGGCTGCGAAAATCTTTTGCGCCACCTCTTGCGGTTCGGCCGTCAGAAGCGGCGGAAGTTTCATCCCATCGGTCATCCGCGTGCGAACAAATCCGGGCTTCACGGTCAGCACGCGCACGCCGGACCGGGACAGCCTGTTCCTCAGGCCGGACAAGAAGGCCGTCAGGCCGGCTTTGGCGGCGCCATAGACATAGTTCGACGCTCGTCCGCGCTCGCCGGCGACAGAGCTCGTGCCGACGATCGTACCCGATCCGCGCGCTGCGAAACGCTCGGCCAGAAGACCAAGAAGCAAAGCCGGCCCCTCGAAGTTCGTCCGCATGACCATGGCGGCATATTCGAGCTCCTGTTCAGCCCGGGACTGCTCACCGAGTTCGCCGACGACGCAGACCACCGTGTCCGGCAAGGGTGACACGGCGCCGAGGAAGGCCTCGAAGCGAGCAGTCTCCAGGATATCGAGCTCATGAACGGTGACAACTGCTCCCGTCCGCGCGGCGATGTCGTCGGCTTCACGTTGAACGGCCGCGCGCGCCCGTCCCGCCAGATGAATGGCCCAGCCTGCCTCGGCATAGACAATTGCCGTCGCCCGGCCAATATCCGAGGTCGCGCCGATCATGAGCAGTGCCTTGCCGGTCCCCGTCATATGCCGAGCCTTTTTGCCAAGCGGGAGTTGAAGCGACGATCGGCTCCGGTTGCTCTTCGCAGCTCTTTGAACGCGTCCAGTCGGGGGTAGCCGGATTCAAATGTCAGGCGGGACTGGCGCGCATCCTTGGCCAGATAGAGACGCCCCCCTGCCTTGACAACCAGCTTGTCGATTTCGTCCAGCAGCCGCAACACGTCCTGGGTGGCCGGCAGGTCGAGCGCGAGCGTATAGCCCGGCGCAGCAAAGGAGAGCAGACCTGCACTGCCTCGCAGCCTTTTGAGAACGGCAAGAAATGAACCTTTGCCCGAGTGCGCAAACCGGTCGAGGATGCTCGTGAGAACCTGGAGCGAGTCAGCATCCGGGACCACGCATTGATGCTGGATAAAGCCTCGTTTGCCGTACAATCTGTTCCATCGAAGGATGCGGTCGAGAGGGAAGAAGTAATTATCCCAATGGACCAGCAAGGGCTTGGCTGACTTTCGAATACCGGACCGGAAGTAGAGCTCATTGAAGGCGGAAACGCTCGCCTTGTTCAGGAGCCAACCCGGCATATCGAGCGGCAGGGAAAGGGCCGCGCTGGTCGGCGAAGGAAAGCGATCGGCCTTCGGCGTCTCACCAACCTGATCCTGTGTTGCGTGCTCACCCGCAAAAATCAGCGAACGTCCGAGAGAAGCGCCTTTCGACAGGCAATCGATCCAAGCCACCGAATAGGTCGCGTCCTCCGATTGCCTCAGCGCCCGCAATGCTTCGTCGAGATTCTCGGCTACGGTCGTCTTCTGGGTGATCCAGCCAGTCTCGATCGACCTCAGGCGAAAGCTTGCCTCGGCAATGATGCCGGTCAGGCCCATCCCGCCGACGGTTGCCGAAAAAAGCTCCGTGTTCTGCGAGCGGCTACAGGTGAGGATCTCGCCGCTGGCGGTCACCAACTTCAATTCGTCGACGTGATCGCCGAATCCACCGTGGCAATGATGGTTCTTGCCGTGGACGTCCGATGCGACCATCCCGCCGATGGTGACGAACTTCGTGCCCGGAACCACCGGCGGAAAATAGCCGCGGGGCACCAGCGAACGCAGGACGTCGGAAAGCATGACGCCGCCCTCTACGGTGAGGACGCGATCGGTAGCATCGAACCTTTTCATCCGGTTCAATCCACCACACATCAAGGTGGAATTCTCGCCGATCGCAGCGTCACCGTAGGAGCGGCCATTGCCGCGAGCGATCAAACCTGAGTGCGATGCTGCAATCCCGCCCAGGGCCTCCGGAAACCGGCAGTTCAACACCTCGCTCTCATGACGCGGATAGCGTCCCCAGCCCTCCATCGTCCGTCACGCCTCCCTTGGCTTGAAGACGAACTTTCGGTCGAGAGCATATTTCAAGATATAGCCGATCGCCAGGCCGATCGCTCCGCCGGTGTATTTGGCAAGTTCCGTCTTCCAGATTGTCCAGAAGGCAATTTCGAACCCCCAGAATATGAGCGTCGTCAGCACGCTGAACAAGCCGTACAGCGCGACCTTCGACATCTCGTCGCTATGAGAGGAGTAACGGTCAAAGAAGATCCAATTTTTGTCGAGAACATATTTCAGGGCGAAGCCGGCGGCGGTGCCAGCGAGGATCGATGGCATCAGGCCCGACCACGGCGCTGTTTGGAGAACCATCGCCTGGACCAGGAAATTGGCGGCGGTGGAGAGCACCGCGAAGCAGACATAGCGCACCGCGACGCCGGTGGGAGTGCTTCGCTGCTGGAACTGCGAGCCCGTCATGACCACCTCACATCGCGGCAAAGACGACCAAGCTGGCAGCCCCTAGCGTGGCAAGACTGACCTTGTCCCTGATAGCGAAGACCACCGGATCATCATGCATCTGCCCCCGATGGGCGAGCATGAGGATGCGCGCGATCCAGCAGGCAAGGACCGGTCCGGCGAACCATAGCATCCCCGGCCGCTCATAGACGTCTCGTGCGTTGTCGCTCGCGGCGTACAGGGCAAACAGCGTCAGCGCATTCATCCCCGCCCCCGCTGCCAGGGCACCTACCATGCCGATGTCGGCCTTCCTGTAGTCCCGGCCCTTGGAGTCCGGCAGGCGCGCGGCGCGACGTCCAATCAACTCGGTGTACCGTTTGACCAAAGCGAGCGAGAGGAACCAGCTCATCATGAAGGCCAGCAGCCAAGGCGATGGCCACACAGAGAGGGCTGCGGCCCCTCCGATCACCCGCGTGGTATAGAGAGATGCGAGGGCCACGACATCGAGGATCATCTTTCGCTTGAAGAAAAACGAATAGGCGGTGGTCAATGCAAAATATCCCGCCAACACAAGAACGAACCCTGGCGTCACCATGACGGCTACCATGAGCGATAGGAGAAGCAGGATTGGGATGACGGCAATGGCATCCGAAAGCGCGATGTCACCGCAAGCAAGAGGCCTGCGGCATTTCGTGCGGTGGCCGCGGTCGTCTTGGAGATCCACCAGATCATTGAGGATATAGACGCCGGAAGCGCAGAGTGAGAATGCGAGGAAAGCCAGACCGGCGCTGACCATGCTGTTGATATCGAAGAGCTGATTTATCAGAAGCGGGACAAAGACCAGGCCATTTTTGACGTACTGATGCACACGCAACAGCCGCGCCCAGGTGCGCCAGGTCGCTCTTTCACACGGAAGATGTTGGACGTTGCCGCACTGCCGGCTGAGTTTTTGCGCGACCGCGGGCGATGTCCGTATGGCATAGGATTTGGCGGCATGGCGCCAAACAGGAAGATCGGCCACGTCGTTGCCGATATAGTCAAACCCGCCTTTTCCGAAAGCGGCGACGAGTTGTTCCGCTTTGACATCGGCAGCGCAGTTGGTTGCTTCGTTGGTTGCAAACCAACCGTCGAAAAGGCCGAGATGTTCGGCGACTGCGGAAACCAGACGCTCATGGCTCGCTGACGCGAGATAGACGGGTCGTCTCTCCTCCCTTGCGGCCCGGATCACCGTCAAGACCTCCTCGTCATAAGGGAGGAGAGCCGGGTCGAAATCCGATGGTTGCGAAAGACGGTGCTTCAGACAGGCTTTCCCGCCGCACAGGGCCTTGACGAGATCCACCGCCGAGTGAGGGCGACGAGCCAGTTCGGCGAAAGCGGTTTCGATCAGCAGATCTGATCGTACGAGGGTGCCGTCCAGATCGACCACCAATGGACAAGGCTGCAGCAACGATTCGAGGTTTCCGGGACAGACCGCCGACGGCGGCGCATGCGTTGGCTCGAGGCGCTCATCCTCCTGGAGTCCCGGCAGAAACTCTCTTTGCAGGAGGAACTCACGTTGCAGCTCGCTCAAAGGAATTCCCCTCCGCTTCAAACCTCAGGAGTTCGTCGAACGCCGGCCGAGGCGGTTAGTTCCATTGTTACAGAAATGCTCCTTCTGGTTGCGCTTCTCCAGTCCGTTCTAAAACATTTCCCGGAAAACTCGTGGCCTGCGAGGGAGGATGATTGACTCAAGACCTCCGTTCATCCGCGATGTGTCTCATCGACGAAGTGTCGAAGAATGGAACAAAGCTGGCATGCGCCGGTTCGATGATCGAAAGGTTTGGCAACAGAACGAGAGATGTGATGAATTTAGCCTTGCTTCTAGGCGCAATGACGCTGATGTGCTGGATGGTGGGAGGAGCTGTCGCGGTGCTGGGCACTGCCGAGCATTCTCGTCATCACCGGCACGAGATGGCGGAATTCATTTCGCTGGGTCTCAACCTCCTCAGGGTCGCATGCGCGATTGCGATGGCAGGCGTTGTCCTGGCGGCATGACCTGACGTGCAAACGGTGCTCTTGCGCATGGGCGACGAGATTCACTCGCAGGTGCTCAGATGTTTCCCGGGTTATGAACCGCAATGACGACCCCGAGGCTTTCAGACGTTGGATTGAGGTGGCGGGACAGATCCCGGTGCGATGCGGCCAAAGCCTATCCGTTCGACGTTTGCGGGCAGCAGCTCATGCTAGCCGAAAGGTTATTGTTCTCGCACTCGCCACAGGCGGTTATGCACCGCGACCGCCGCTATTTCGCCTTGTGCCATGGACACGCCGAGTTGATTGAGGCCGGTCACGACGTCGCCAACCGCATATAGGCCTGGGATCCGGGTCGCCTGGTGTGCATCAACCTTTATGCGCCGGTCCTGTTCCAACTCCGCCCCCAGCTGTTCTGCGAGCTGCGAGCATGGATGAATCCCCAACGCCGAATATAGGATCACCCCTTCCAACGTGGCCGCGTCCTTCATGATAAGATCGACGGTTCCGTCCGCTGAACGCGAGCAGCGTACCAACGGGTCGAAGCGGATTGAAACGCCATGCTCGATCAGCCGGGCCATCATAGCGTCCTTCACATCCAGTCTTTCGCCGAGCGTTGCGATTGTGATCCTTCTCGTGAACGATGTCAGGAACAGGGCTTCGGAAGCGGCCCGCTCTGTCGCGCCGATCACCACCGCCGATCTTCCGGCAATTTCGTAGCCGTCGCAGATCGGGCAGAGGCGAAGATATCCTGACCGTATGAGGTCGCTAGCCTTACCGATGGGCGGGAGCTTGTCTTCGACGCCGGTCGCAAGGATGATGTTTTCTGCGTGCATCGGCCGGCCGGCGAGTTCAGCGATGAAGCCGCCTTCAGCCCCCCGCTCCACCCGCGATACCGCCGCTGCCACGACCTCGATACCTAAGTTCTGCAGTTGCGTCCTCATGCGTCTTGAAAGCTCACCACCTTCGATGCCTTCCGGAAAGGCCGGATGATTGCGCGAGAGCGGGATAAGCAGCGCACGGCTGTGGCCTGAATCGACGGCGACCACGCGCCGGTTTAGCCGCGCCAGGTAAAGAGCGGCTGTCATGCCTCCCGGGCCTGCCCCTATCACTAAAGCATCCAGTCTTGCCGGCGTCGTCGTCATCACTGCAGCTCCATTGCAATCAGTGCTCCCGACCTTCACCAGCTTCCATGGCTGCGGACGTCGCAGCGGACAATCGAAGTGTCACTGATCCGGTTCCGAGCGTTGTTCGACCAGACGCTTGAGGAAACGAGAAAGGGAGTCGCCGGAGCTTTCGCCATCGCCAGAGATGACGGTTACACCCCATCTCTTCAGGACATGCGTCTGAACTTCACTCGGCTCGTGCATGAATAGAAATAGCGGCGGCCGGTGACGGTCCAGCCCGGTCTGCTGCCAGATCGACCAAAGGCGATGAAGCAGGAAGCGGATATTCAGATCGGACATGCTGTAGCCGACGAAGAGCATGGTCGAGGCGAAGGCGTCGCTCCTGAACTTTATGTCGAGGGGAGCGTCGAAGGAGAGGCGATCGAAATAATCCGACTCTGTCAGGACGAGTGTATCGGGGTCGGAGAAATCCCCATGGTATTTAACAATATGCGTGAAGCCCACAGTGGCGGTTGCGATGTCCTTCGCACTTGTAATGCGAGCGTAGGGTCGTCCGAACGCCTGGTAAGAGAGCTCGAGATTGGCATCGTAGTTGGTTGTATAAATCAGAGGAAAATCCAGCGCGACGATAAGCCGATGCAACTCCGAATTCTTCAGTTGCTCCGGAGAGATCTGCCATTCACGCTTCATCCAGTCGACCAGCCGCGACAAGGAGCCGTGCTTCAAACGATAGTACTCAGCAATTTCCTGGTACGTTGCGTCGCGGCCCATCGACGACTGTGCAAGATCGAGATCCGCCATCATATGTTCGATAAGGCAGGTCCATGAAGGCAGCCCGACATTCATCGATATCCCCGCGCCTACGAAAAGAATTGCCTGCCGCCGTTGAAGCGCAGTTGCGATCGCAGATATGTGTTCGTCGTGTGCCACCTGTCCTCCAGTCCAGAATGAAATCCGCCTGGAGGAAATTGGTTTCTGTCCGCTAGCGCACCTCCGGCCGGAAGTTCCGTAAGGATCCGCCGCCTGTGTGCGCCTCGCGCACGCCCACAGCGGCGGCCGAGGAAGACGTCTCTGGTTTTCTTCGTCTGGCGCGGCGCTTGTCGCGCTCACGCTGCGTGTCGGGATTTTCCGAGACGCTTGATCGCCTGTTCCAGCGGCCGCTCGCTGTCGCAATAGTCTTGCCAGGCGGAGCTTTTGGTCAGAAGCGCCGGCACCGTGCGAAGCGTAAAACGCTTCGGGTCGAGATCGGACTTCACCTGCGCCCAGGTAAGCGGCATGGACACGGTGGCGCCGGCGCGGGCGCGCGGGGAGAGCGGCGCAACGGCCGTCGCCATGCGATCGTTGCGGAGATAATCGAGGAAAATCCTGCCGCCACGGAGACTCTTGGTCATCTTGATCAGGTAGAGGTCGGGATTGTCGCGCGCCATCTGCTGGCAAACGTCATGGGCAAAGCCCTTGGCTTCGGCCCATGACAAGGCTTTGCGCTTGTTGGCGGTCAGCGGGGTCACGACATGCAAGCCCTTGCCACCGGTGGTCTTGCAGAAGCTGACGAGGCCTAGTTCATCGAGACGGTCGCGCATCTGGCGGGCGGCTGCGACCACCGTCGCAAACGGCACGTCAGGACCAGGGTCGAGGTCGAACACCAGACGGCCGGGCACTTCCGGCTTGCCGGGTTGGCAGTTCCACGGGTGCAGTTCAACGCCGCCGATCTGCGCGATCGCCGCCAGCCCCTCGATCCGATCGATCTGCAGGTAAGGCTTCTTGTCCCCGAAAACCTTCACCAATTCGAGCAGGTTCGAAGTGCCGGGCATCGCGTGACGCTGAAAGAACTGCTCGCCGCCAATGCCGTCGGGTGCTCGAATGATCGAGCATGGTCGGCCCTTGATATGCTCGATAAGCCAAGCACCGACGGTCTCATGATAGCGCGCAAGGTCCTCCTTTGTGACGGGCTCACCATCACCGGCGTCCGGCCACAGCGGCTTGTCGGGATTCGAAATGAGAACACCCATGACCTCGGCCTTCGCGCCTTTGCGGCGGGCAGACTTATGTTTGGCAGCCGCGGCCGGTCCCGCGGTTTCAGTCTGGGCAGGCGGCGCCGGCTTTTCGGCCTCGACCTCTTTCGCCGGCTTGTCCTCGCGCAGGCCTTTGAAGGCAGCCTGGCGGACGAGGCCGTCCGTGGTCCACCCTTCAAATTCGATTTCGGCGACAAGCTCCGGCTTCAACCAGACCACTTCGGCCTGCTTCTTCGGAGCACCGATACCGCCGAAAGGCGATTTCGTCGTCTCGAGCGCCTTCAGTTTCGGCAGCAGCATTTCGACTTTCTTCGCGCCGTAGCCGGTTCCGACACGGCCGACATAGACAAAGTGATCGCCGCGGTTAACGCCGACCAGGAGAGATCTGAACCTGCCGTTGGTCTTGGCATAACCGCCGATCACCACCTCGTGTCCGGCGCGACATTTCGACTTTGCCCAGGTGTCGGTGCGGCCGGACTGATAGGGTGCGTCCATCTGCTTGGAGATGACTCCTTCGAGGTGCAGCTTGCAGGCGGAGCGCAGCACCGCGTCGCCACCGGATTGGAAATGTTCGACGTAGCGGATGCGAGGATCGTCGCCGGCAGCTGTGAGAAGGTTTTGCAGCCGCTCCTTGCGCTCGAACAGGCGCATCGACCGCAAGTCCTCTCCGCCATCGAAGAGCAGGTCGAAGGCGAAATAGACGAGGTTACCGGTCTTGCCTTCCGACAGAGCCGCCTGAAGTGCGGCGAAATTCGGCGCGCCATTCTCATCGAGCGCGCAGATCTCGCCATCGATGATGCAGTCGGGCAGTCCGGACGCGGCTTCCGCAATCCCAGAATATTTGGACGTCCAATCGAGGCCTTTGCGCGTCTTCAGCGTCACCTCTCCATCGGCGACCCTCATCTGGATCCGATAGCCGTCGAACTTGATTTCGTGCAGCCAATCATCGCCGGCGGGTGGCCGATCGAGTCTGTCGCAAAGCTGCGGCTCGATGAAATCTGGCAGGTCAGCCGCCGCGGTGGAGGTTGCGACATCCTTAGGAGACTTCTTCTTGCGCTCATCGGCGGCAAGACCATGCTTGCTGTCCCACACGGCGTCCGCCTCGACATCCGCCTTCGCCATCATGAACGGTCGCGGCTTGCGCCCCTTGCCTTCGGCGATCTCATCCATGCTGCGGCCGGAGGCGACGGAGGTCGCATTCTCCTCCAGGATCGCCGCACCGTTTTCCTCGACCGAATGTTCGTCGTGATGTTTGATCAGCAGCCAATTCGTGCGCTTGCCGCCATCGCGGTCATTACGCATCCGAACCAGGACGAAGCTGCCGTGCAGTCGCTTGCCTTCAAGCGTGAACTTGAAGTCGCCTTTCCTCAAAGCCTCTTCCGGAGACTTGCGGCCTTCCGGCTCCCAGTAACCGCGGTCCCACAACATCACCGTGCCACCGCCATATTGGCCCTTCGGGATCGTACCTTCGAAGTCGCCGTAGTCGAGCGGGTGATCCTCAACCTCGACAGCGAGCCGTTTGTCATGCGGATCGAGCGAAGGTCCCTTGGTCACCGCCCAGGACTTGAACACGCCATCGAGCTCGAGCCTGAGGTCATAGTGAAGCCGTGTCGCATCGTGCTTCTGGATCACGAACCGCCGGCGGTTCGACGGTTTGACGCCCGCTTCCCCGCTCGGTTCGCGGGTCTTCTTGAAATCGCGCTTGGCCCTGTATTTCGAGAGGTTGTCGGCCATGAACCTGTGACTCCTATCAACGTAGACCAGCGCCAGCTTCCTTCATCCGCTCAGCGCTGGGAAACCCGCAGTGCGCCGGCATCTCCAAGACTGCGCTGGACGGCGGCGAGCTGGCTGGATGCGATATCGGCCGAAACCTCGATCTCGCCTTCGAGCGGAGCGTCGCGACGGACGCCATCGTTATGCGAAACGTCGCCACCCGATGGCGCCGAGCCGGCGGTGTTGCGATCGGTCGCCGACTGGATGAAAATGTCGGGCCTCGCGATACCGTGCTGCTGAACCAGATGTTCGACGGCGAGATCGGCTGCCTCTCGCGTTTCAAAGATCGCTCTGATCGTCATCGTGCTGTCGTCCGCCATCGGGCGTCTCCTGAGATCGATTTCCACAGGGTGAGAACGCCTGCGGAGGCTGGTGGTTTCGACGGAAGGATCTAGGCGCCTGTCGAAATGGTTGATCTCGCGTTGAAGCCTGCTATGTTCTCTTTTTGTTTCGGCGTAAATCTCCAGGTGCCGATGCCATTGCGATCGCTGAAGCGGCCATGAACGAGATGAGTGCAACGCCAATCCGAAAGATCGTCCACATCGACATGGATGCGTTTTATGCGTCGGTCGAGCAGCGCGACAATGGAGACTTGCGGGGCAAACCGATTGCCGTTGGCGGATCGGCCGCTCGCGGCGTGGTGGCGGCAGCAAGCTACGAGGCACGGGTCTACGGTGTTCACTCGGCCATGCCGTCAGTCACCGCTAAGCGGAAATGTCCGGACCTGATTTTCGTGCCGCCACGCTTCGACGTCTACAAAGCCGTGTCGCAGCAAATCCGCGAGATCTTTGCCGAATACACGCCGTTGATCGAGCCGCTTTCACTCGACGAAGCCTATCTCGATGTCACAGCCAACCTCAAGGGCATGGAAATCGCCACCGAAATTGCGGCGGAGATCCGCGCCAAGATCAAGCAAGTCACCGGCCTCAACGCATCCGCCGGGATTTCCTACAACAAGTTTCTCGCCAAGATGGCGAGCGACCTTAACAAGCCGAACGGCCAGGCCGTCATCACCCCGAAGAAGGGTCCGGCCTTCGTCGAGGCCCTGCCCGTCAAAAAATTTCATGGCGTCGGCCCGGCAACGGCCGAAAAGATGCACCGGCTCGGGATCGATACCGGCGCCGACCTCAAGGGAAAGACGCTGGAATTCCTAGTGGAGCATTTCGGGAAGTCAGGACCCTATTTCTATGGTATCGCCCGCGGCATCGACGAGCGCCAGGTCAAGCCGGACCGGGTGCGCAAATCCGTCGGCGCCGAGGATACCTTCTCACAAGACCTCCATGCCTACGAGCCGGCCCGCGAAGGTCTTCAGCCGCTGATCGAAAAGGTGTGGGGCCATTGCGAGGCCAATGGGATCGGCGCCAAGACGGTGACGCTGAAGATCAAATACGCCGACTTCAATCAGATCACCCGCAGCAAGACAGTTCCGGGCCTCTTGCCGGCGATCTCGGACCTCGAAGAAATAATCAGCCTGCTGCTGGCGCCCATCTTTCCGCCGCCAAAGGGCATCCGGCTGCTCGGCATTACTCTGTCGTCGCTGGAACGGCGGACCCCTGGAACAGAACCGCAGCTGCGACTGGCGTTTTAGATCACCACCATCGGCTGATGGAGAAGCTTCGGACTAACATCCTCTCGCGTCAAAATCGCCCTCATCGAAGAAGGAGACGAGGAACTTCTTACCCTGCTGGAACAAAGCGGGAAGATTGAGGTTCGGCGCTGGCACACATTACAAGCCATGGAGGCCTCAAATGACTGACGTATTTTCCGCGCCGGAAGGAGAACGCAGTCGGCCTGCGGACGCCTCTCCGACCACTGAGCTGAAAGACAAGATCAGCGACGATATCAGCGCGACCAAGGAGATGGTGAAGGAGGCATCCGACGCCGGCCTGGATAAGGCAAAGGAGGTGGTTTCCGAGCAGGTGCACTTTGCCGCTCACCAGCTGAGCGGAATTGCAACCGCGTTGGAGAAGGTAGGGGCGGAGCTCGAAAGCTCCGATCAGCGGCACCTCGGCCGCTACGCTCGGGAACTCGGTCGCAACGTTGCCAGCGCGGCAAGACGGGTGGAGGACAAGGACCTCGGGGAGATGGCTATCCTGGCTGAGGATTTCGGTCGCAGGCAGCCGATCGCATTTCTGGGAATTGCCGCCCTCGCCGGGCTGACTGCAAGCCGGTTTCTGACCGCCTCCGCCAAACGGTCCGACAAAGCACAGAATGACAAGGCTCGGACAACTGCTCCGTCTGCACCGGCATTCGTTTCGGGAAGCAAGGACAACCAAAATGGTTAAGCCAGCTGAAAACACACCATTGGCCGAGCTGATCGGCGGGCTTTTGAGTGACCTTACTGGTCTGCTGCGCAAGGAGATCGACCTCGCCAAAGCGGAAGCATCGGAGAAGCTCTCTGCCGCCGTAAGCGGCGTCGAAATCCTGCTGATAGGAACGATCCTGGCAATCGGTGCCGTCGGCGTGCTGTTGAGCGCTGTCGTCAGCGGTGTCGCGGCGCTGTTCGTGGCGCAAGGGTTCAGCGAGCCTACGGCCAGTGCGCTCGCTGCGATCATCGTCAGCATCGTCATCGGCCTTATTGCCTGGATCATGATCCGGCGGGGCCTTGCCGCCTTCCGTCGCAGCAATCTGGCCCTTGAACGCACCACGACTTCGCTTCGTCGAGACGTGCAAACCGTGAAGGATAAACTCTGATGGAAACGTCTTCAGACAAGTCGTCGCTGCAGCTTCAGCGCGAAATCGACCAAGATCGCCAGCGACTTGGGGAACGTATCAACGCGATCCAGGAGCGCATGTCACCCGGCCAACTGGTCGACGAGGTTATCGCCTACGCCAAGAACAGCGGCGGCAGCGAGTTCGTCGGAAATCTCGGCCGAGCGCTTAAGGAAAATCCGCTTCCGGTGGCGCTCATGGGCGTCAGTCTCGCCTGGCTTATGGCCAAAGGCACGCCTTCATCGGCGACCGGTTCAACGACCTCAACCGAGCCGGAATACGACCTCTATCCCGTTCAGGGGCCCGTGCGCCGCCTTGGGCCGCCGACCTCCGTCGGGGGCGTTCGATACAGCCATTTCTCCGACAGCACCGGCAAGACGCTGAAGGCTCTCACCGATGAAACGGGACGCCGCGCGGGTCATTTTGTTGATGAAACGGGCAAGACCTATCGCGGTTTCGTCGATGCCAGCGGCAAGCGGGTCGACCAGATTGTCGATGAGACCGGGGCTATCCTGGACGCTGCATCCGGTTGGGCCGCCGAAAAGTGGGAGCAAGCCAAGACTGCCGTGCAAGGCGTTTCCGACCGCGCGACGGGAACGGCGAGTGCGCTCGCCGACCAGGCCTCTTCTGCCGTAACGAACCTGCACGAACAGACAAACAAGCTCAATGCAATGATCCTCCACCAGTTCCGCGATCAACCGCTGGTCGGCGGCGCATTGGCTTTTGCAGTCGGAGCCGCGATCGGCGCAGCACTTCCGAGCACCGAAATTGAAGATGAACTCGCTGGCGAAGCATCGGATGCCACCAAGGAAGCGATAAGCGAACAGACCTCTGAACTTGTCGATCAGGGCACCGCCATGGCTTCAAACGCCTATCAACACGCGGTCGCGGTTGCATCAGACGCCCACGACGACATCAAGGATCGCCTTGCTGAAGAAGTCGAATCCCTCCGCAAGCCAGGAGCCCGGGAACCGACGATACCGGGCTGACCGCGAGCCGCAGCCTGACTGAAGTTCAACCGGTCGTGTTGACAGTTCGGCTTGATCGAGCTGTCCGCCAACGACGATGGCGAAGCCGGCATGGACGAACATGATGCCGCGCTGAGGGGCGCTTCCAATCGGAACGCGTCTTCAGTCTGCTAGATTTAAGTTCCTCAGATGGTCGAGGGTCCCGGACCTCCGCTCAAAGATAAGCTCGCGAAAAGAATACCGCGGTCGTCAAAAGGGCGACCGCGAGGGTTAGCATCCGGACGATCGATGACGGCAGCCTGCGTCCGACATGCGCTCCGATCCACCCGCCGATGACGGCTCCGAACGTCATGGAAATGCACTGTTGCCATACGATTGCCCCGGCCAGTACGAAGACGACGACGGCGACCGCGTTTGCAGCAGTTACCATTACCATCCTTGTCGGATTCAGGCTCTTGATCTCCCCGCCCCCGAGCACGCTCCATGCCGCGAGCATCATAAGGCCCACCGCGCCGCCGAAATAGCCGCCATAAAGACCGAGAAAGAACTGAACCGTCGCGAAGGCCAGAACACTCGGATGTGCCTGCGTCTGCAGCTTGGCGCTGAGCCTTGGCCCTGCAGCCAGCATCAATGTCGCCACCAGCAAAAGCCATGGCAGCATTCCATCGAAGATCCTGGATGGGGTTAGAAGTAATAAAACACTTCCGGCCACACCACCCAACACCGTCACGATAGCGATGGCCATGACATTGATACCGCACACACTCTTAACCCCATCACGGTAGACCCACGAGCTCGCCATCCCGCCGGGAAACAAGGCTAAAGTGCTTGTCGCGTTTGCGGCAACCGACGGCACGCCGACCGATATCAGCGCAGGCAGGGATACGAACGACCCGCCGCCCGCCAACGCATTCATGCTGCCTGCCAGCAAGCCGGCCAGGAAAAGAAGAATCATATCGTACATGTTCAGGTCGCCTTAGCACCGAAGGCCGAGACACTTGTCTATAATCGGGGCCCAAGACAATCGCGCCGGTGTAAGTCCTGTGGAAAAGCAGGCGGCTTGAAAGGATCCGAGTCCTCGGCGGGTTGGGAGCATTGTTGAGGTCATGCAACGCGACCATCAGTATCATTGCTCGGATGGGGAAGGCAGAAAGCCAACGCCTTTCAACGAATAACGGAATCTTGATCGGGCGCAACAGTTTACCGATCGCCGCATCGGCCTATTTGCGCGGTCATCACACTGAAGACGCCGGCTCTCGGCTGGCGATGGGAGGGTGGAGATGTTGCAGATTCGCAAATCATTGGCAGCCGTCGCAGCCGTCATCGCGGTTGCCGTCTCGTTGCCTTCCTGCACGACCAGCTCAACCGACTCGGTGCAAACCGGCTCGGTCGGATATAGCAGCGTCGACTATGGCCTTAGACCTGCCTGCCGCGACGGCTTTGGCAACGATCGTCCCTGCAGCTACTGAATGTATAACCGGTCGGGCGACCCTGGGCTATGCCGTCGGAGGCAGGAATTTTATTCGGCTTCAGCTTTGCTGCGAGCGTTCAAAGTAGCGACTCACGATGTCCTTGACTTGGCTTGAACTGAACCCCGGAACCCATCTGTGCGGTATCGCGACGGTTCGTTCAAGAGGCTGCCGCTTGCGCAGTTGTTCAAGTATCTCCGGATCAGCATCCTCGCGCACAGTCAGATAGATCAGCCCCGCCCACCAGGCCTGGGGAATATCAACACGTTCGCTCATTGACCAAGGGATGAGCTTCGGCAGCTTTTGACCAGTGATGCCGTGGGAGCCGATTACGATCAAAGGCTTCGTGAAGTCCACCTGCCGGGCCTTTACCGCAACATAAACGATGACGCCGAGGAACACGATCGCGAACAGGCCCTCTCCGACACCGCTCGTGGGTCTGCTCATTTCGATCTGCCCAAGGGCGACAAGTGAGAGGCAGACGAAAAGGAGTGCCATGACGCCAAGGAACATGAAGAGGTATCCAACGCTCCCTCGCAAAACGAGAATTTGATGGGTGGCGTTTGGGTCGCGGTCGCTGGCGGGAGAATGTTCATCGGTCATCTGTTGAATTCAACTCTCCACGCAAGTAATTCCGCGCGCACTTTAACTGTGTAGAGCGCGGCTCCTTCGCTACAAGCATCTACCGGAAAATCGTTACGAACACCTACAAGCGTGATACACAATCGAGATAGTGCTCTAGGAAAGACGGTCATGCGGCATCTTCGGTCAGGGCCGCGTCGGCTTCACACCCAGGAGCTGGGCGGTCCGCGCGCCAAAACGGTGGGTCTGAGGTCGGGCGAGATTGCCGACCGGAATATTCGCGTCATCCTGGAAGCGATCCGCCGGCATGGGCCGCTGACGCGCACCGAGCTGGGGCGGCATAGCGGGCTGACTGGGCCGGGCATCACCAATATTCTGCGGCGGCTGGCGGAGGAGAAGCTCGTCACCTCGAACCGCCGCATCGGGCTTGGCGGCGGCGCGACGGCGACGGAATTTGCTCTGCGGCCGGAAGGCGCCTTTTCTGTCGGGCTCAAGCTTCGCAAGCGGCGCGGCGAGATCGTGCTCGTCGATCTGAGCGGCCAGGTGCATGAGCGGGCTTATTTTGATGTGGACCCGGCGGACAAGGTCAGGCTGGTGCATGCGGCCGTCCGCGATATGGTCGATCGGCATGCCGGTCTGCCGGTCATCGGGCTCGGCATCGCCGCCAACGAGTGGACGGAGGATGAGAGTGACGTGATCGCCACGATGTCGACGATTGCGCGGCCCTATGTCGAGAACGAATGCACAGCCGGCCTTCTTGCCGAGCGCACGATCGGCAGCGCGCTGCCGGAGGGCGGGCTCGCGATGATCATCATCGACGACGACGTGCAGGCGGGCTTCCTCATCCGCGGCGTTCCCTATTCCGGCGTGCACGGGCGGGCGGGCAGCATCGGCGAAATGCTGACCGGGCCGGACAATGTCCAGCTCAATACCGTCGTCGGCTTCGGCTCCCTGCGCGCGCGTATCGGCGAGGAGGATTTCGCCCGGCTGCTGAAGGGCGAGGAATTCTCCTGTCCCTTGCTGTCGCAATGGATCCGCGAGGCCGCGGGCCATCTGCTCGATCCGATCATCGCCATGGCCGGTTTCCTCGCCCCGAGCACCGTCATGATCGGCGGAGATCTGCCGCAGGGCGTGATCCAGGCGCTGATCCACCAGCTTTCGATCGAGCGGCGCGATACGTCGACGCGCCCGATCATCACGCCGTGGATTTCACCGATGCGGCCGGCAAGCTTCAGCGGCGGCGGCGTCGCGCTTGGTGCCGCCCTCCTGCCCTTCCTCAACACGCTGCTGCTGCCGCCGGCCTCGGCCTAAGTGAGCGCCTCGTCCTTGTGGCTGAGGTCTGAGGCCAGCGCCTTGTCGAGGACCTTCTGGATATTCGCCGCACGACGGAAGGACGGCTCCTGTGTCTTGCCCGCCCTGACAGCCTGAACGAAACGCTGATAATTGGTCTCGACGGGATCGAAGGGCACGTCGCGCCAGGTGGCGGTGTGCACGTCCTCGCCGATGCAGGCGCGCAGCGTCGATTTGCCGGTATCGTAGATCATCTCGACCGAGCCGGTTTCGCCGTAAACCCTGAGGCGCAGCTGATCCATCTGGCCGGCGGCGGTGCGCGTCGCCTGGATCGTGCCGATCGCGCCATTGGTGAAATCGACATTCATGGTGAAACTGTCATTGGCGTCGAGATCGTACTCGCCGATCTTGTGGCCGGGCGCCTTGTCGAAGGTCTTCAGCCGGGCGAAGACATGGGCGACGTCGAGGCCGGAGCCGTAGGAGGCGAAATCGACGATGTGGATGCCGATATCGCCGAGCGCGCCGTTCGAGCCGTGCTTCCGGCTCAGCCGCCAGAGCCATTTGCTTTCGCTCTTCCAGTCGCCCCAGTGGCGGCCGACCAGCCAGCTTTGCAGATGCGACGCCTCGACATGGCGCACAGCGCCGATCTCGCCGGCCAGCACCATCTGCCGTCCCTTCTGCAGCGCCGGCGAATTACGATAGGTGAGGTTGACCATGCCGACCTTGCCCGCCCGCTCGATCGCCTCGGTCATCTCCATGGCCTTGACCGCATCGGTGGCGAGCGGCTTTTCGCAGAAGACATGCTTGCCGGCGGCAATTACCTGGAGCGTCGTCGGGTGGTGGATGCTGTCGGGCGTGACATTGGCAACCGCATCGAACTCGCCCCAGGCAAGCGCATCCTCGAGCGAGAGGAAATGAGTGGCGATGCCGTGTTCGGTGCAGAAGGCCGCGAGCCTTTCCGGAATAACATCGACCCCGCCGACGACGCTGACGCCTTCGATCGCCTTGAAACGTGCTGCGTGCTGGTTGGCCATGCCGCCGGTGCCGAGAATGAGTAAACGCATCTTCTCCTCCACAGAGTTTAGGTTTCCGGCTGCCGCCGGCAAAAACCGCCGCTTGCGGTCACGGTCGTCCGCGATCGCTCGGGCTCTTCCTCGGGAAAATTGCGGGGTGGATGCGCCGCGCGTCCGGTGGACGCTCCACCACCTTCGATCCGGCGCATGACCTCGCGAAGTCGACTCGATTTTCGCCGGCAGCGCGCTAGCTGCTGTTGAAGGTCGCCAGCATCTCGATCCTCCCGAAAGCTCTGGCTTGACATCAAATCAAAGTAACTTAATCTAATTAATGCAGCACGGAAACGAGGAGAGGTCAACTGACCGCCAGGCTGTATTCGTTCAAAATGGGGAGGAGACCCATCATGAAGAGCGCGACCATCAGCGCATTGGCGCTGAGCACTATCCTATTTTCAGCATCCGCCATTTTTGCCCAGGAACTTGCCACCAAGGACCGGATCGGCCTCGCCGATGCGGCCAAAACTCTCGTCGTCCGCCTGACCAACGACAGCCCCAACAATTCCGACCCCGCCCTTGCGGAGGGCTATCAGAAACTCTTCGTCGAATTCATCAAGAAGCATCCCGAGTGGAAACTGCAGATGCAGTTCATGTCCTCCGACATCGGCACCGAACAGGCGAAGATGCTGGAGCAGGCCAAGGCCGGCAATGCGCCGGATTGCGCCGCGGTCGACTCCTTCGTGCTGTCGCAGTTCATGGTCAACAAGGTGCTCGCCGATTTCACGCCCTACTTCTCCAAGGAAGAAGTGGACGATCTCTTCCCCTTCATCCGCGCCGGCATCACCGACAAGGACCAAACGGTGCGCGCCTGGTGGTGGGATACGGACCTTCGCGTGCTCTACCGCAACAAGTCGATCGTAGCAGACGCGCCTGAGACCTGGGACGACCTGAAGAAGGCCGCCCTTGCCTCCACCAAGGAAGGCATGGAAGGCGTGCTCTTCAATGGCGGACGCTGGGAAGGCACGACCTTCGACTGGCTCGCCAATTACTGGGCGCTCGGCGGCAAGCTCGTCGACGACAGCGGCAAGCCGGTGTTCGGCGAAGGCGAGAACAAGGAGAAATTCCTGAAGGCGCTGAATTATTTCAAGGATCTCGTCGATTCCGGCGCGGCCCCCAAGCGCGTCAGCACCATCGCCAATTACGACGACATGAACGCGGCGGCGGCAGCCGGCACGACCGCCCTCTTCATCGGCGGCAACTGGCAATATGCGCAGCTGAAGACGACGCTGGAGGAAGACGAGTTCGCCAACTGGACCTTCTCGCCGATCCCCGGCCCGACGGCCGATCAGCGCTCAACGGGTACCGGCGGCTGGACGATCGCCTCCTTCAGCAAGGACAAAGACAAGGTCGAGATGTGCGCCAACCTCGCCCGCGAGGTCTATATGGGCCCGGCCAATGCGCTGCAGCAGCAGCTGCCGACGCGCAAATCGCTGTTCGACAAGTACGAGGTTTTCTCCACCGAAGCCAACAAGACCTTCGCCCAGGCGCTGGTCAACGGCCAGGCCCGCCCCGGCGTGCCGATCTATCCTGAGATATCCAACCAGATCCAGATCATGATGGGCGACGTGCTCTCGGGCACGAAGAAACCGGAAGAAGCCCTGGACGCCGCCTTCAGCGCGGCGATGGAGGCTTACAAGCGGCTGTGATGTTGCGGCGTCGCTAGCCAGCCCCTCATCCGGCTGCCCCCACCTTCTCCCCGCCTGCGGGGAGAAGGGAACACGCCGCAAGCTCCCCGTTTCCATCTACCTCTCGCAGGGCACGTCCCCTCTCCCCGCGAGCGGGGAGAGGGTTAGGGTGAGGGGCAGCTACTCCAACGCTTCAGACAGCGGCGGCGCCTGGCCTAGAGGCGCCGTCGAAAATGCCAAACCCGGACAGAGAAGCCAATGAGCCCCATTGCCATCGAGGCCGACAGCCAGCCTCAAAGCAGAACGTTCATGCGCCGGTTCGCCGGTGCGCCCCTGCCCTGGATCATGCCCGTGATCATCGTCATCGGCATATTCTATCTCTACCCCGTGATCGATGTTTTCCGGCTTTCCTTCACAAACGCGACGCTGATCGGCGACAATCAGGACTATACGCTGGGCTCGATCACCAATGCGCTGAGCTCGCCGCAGCTGCCCGACATCTTATGGGCGACGCTGATCTTCGTCGGCGGCAGCGTCATCGGCCAGCAGATCCTCGGCCTTGCCGTCGCCGTCACGGTCATCCGCGGCGAAAAGCGCGGCCTGTTCGGCACGACGATCCTGAGAACGACGGCGCTCGTCGCCTGGGTCGTGCCCGGCATTGCCGGCGGCATCATCTGGCAGATGCTGTTTTCCGAAGCGCCCTACGGCGCGCTGAACAGCATTCTGAGGCTGATGCACATGCCGACCGTTGCCTGGCTTTCGGATCCCGCAATCGCGCCATGGTCGACGCTGATCTCCAACATCTGGCGCGGCACGGCCTTTTCCATGGTCGTCATGTATGCGGCGCTGAAGGCGATCGATCCCTCGCTTTATGAAGCCGCCGAGGTCGACGGCGCCACTGCGTCGCAGCAGTTCTTCTTCGTCACGCTGCCGCAACTGCGCGCGGCCATCCTCGTCAACATGATCCTCATCACCATCCAGACGGTGAACACCTTCGATGCAATCATCACGCTGACGGGCGGCGGTCCCGGGCGGGCGACCGAGGTCATCTCGCTCTACGTCTTCAACATCGTCTTCCGGAACTACGATCTCTCCGGCGGCAGCGTGCTCTCCGTGCTGATGCTGATCATCAGCCTCGGGCTCGCCTTCGTCTATGCCTCGTTCCTGCCGAAGGAGGAAGAGCAATGAGCCAGCGCACTGGAACCCGGCTCGGCGATGCCATGAGTTATCTCTTCATGCTGGCGATGTTCATCTTCTTCGCCGGCCCCCTCACCTATCTCCTGTCGATGGCGATGCGCGACAAGCGCGAGATCTATCGCGGCGCGGCGCGTTATATTCCCAACAATCCGACCATCGACAATTTCATCACCGTTCTCAACAACAGCTATTTCCCGATCTATCTCTGGAACGGCCTCAAGCTCGCCGCCTTGAGCGGCTTCGGCGTGCTGATCGTGGCGCTGCCCGCGGCCTACGCCTTTTCCCGCTTCAATTTCCGCGGCAAGGGCCTGTCGATGATGGGCCTGCTGCTTTTCCAGATGATCTCGCCGCTCGTCATCATGGTGCCGCTCTACCGCTACATGAACCGGCTTGGAATGCTGGATACGCATTTTGCCGTCGTCATGGTCTATATCGCGCTCGGCGTTCCCCTTGCGACATGGCTGTTGAAGAGCACGGTTGACGGCATTCCGCGCAGCCTCGACGAGGCGGCGATGATCGACGGCTGCAACCGGTTCTCGGTCTTCTGGCGGATCATTCTGCCGCTGTCGGCGCCGGGCATCGCCTCGGTCTTCATCATCACGGTCATTGCCGGCTGGTCGCAATTCCTGGTGCCTTTCCTGCTGCTCACCAAAAATGACCTGATGCCGATCGGTGTGGGAATCTTTAACTTCCGCGGCATGCAGACCGACTCGTCCATCCAGCTGCTTGCCGCCGCCTGCCTGATCTCGGTCGTTCCGGCGATCGTGGCATTCCTGTCGCTGCAGAGGCTGATCCTCGGCGCGATGACCAGCGGCGCGGTGAAGGGATGAGACGGACTGCTCCATTCTTGACGCGTGAGGAAGGATTGAACGCATGAACCAGACGCTCGGCGCCAGGCTCTCCCCGGATCTGACGGGAGCCAATGTCGAAGATGCCGGCGAGCACAACCGAGCCGTCGTCCTGCGCTGCATACACCGTCAGGCGCCGATCTCACGTGCCGAAATCGCCAGGCGGACCGGTTTTACCAAACCGGCGATCGCCCGCATCGTCGACCGCCTGCTCGACGAGGGCCTGATCATGGAAGCCCGCCGACGCCACGGGCTGCGCGGCCAGCCGGCGATTGAGCTGGAGATCAATCCGGATGCCTCTTACGCCATCGGCATCAATATCGATCGCGATCATCTGACGATCCTCGCCGTCGATGCCGTCGGCAATGCCCGCGCCCGGGTGCATCACGAAAAGCGCTTCATCCTGCCTGGCGAATTCATGCAGCTGACGGCGGATGCGATCTCGCATTTCCAGCGCAGCCGGCTGATCGACGATGCGCGCCTTTGCGGTATCGGGCTGGCGGTGCCCGATTGGCTCGGCGAAATCTCGTTGCTCGGCAAGCCGGATGCCTATCAGGAATGGACGGAATTCGATGTGCGCACCGCACTCGAGAACCTGACACAGCACCCCGTCTTCATCGAAAACGAGGCCAATGCGGCAGCCCTTGCCGAGCTCGATTACGGCCTCGGCGCCGAAAGCAGCAGCTTCTTCTATATCGCCGTCAATGCCTGCCCGGGCGGCGGCCTGGTGCTCGACGGCAACGGCCATCGCGGCGCCACGGGCCTCAGCGGCGAGATCGGCTGGCTGCCGATCGCCGACGGCCGCGACGGCAAAAGCCAGAAGGTCCAGCTTCTCGGCGAGATCTTCTCGCTGTTCTTCCTCTATGATTTCCTCGCCAAACACGGCATCGAAGTGAGCGTTCCCCAGGATCTGCTGACACTCGACGCGCATGGAAGGCGGCTCGTTTCGCAGTGGCTGAAGGAGATGAGCGCCCATCTGGCGGTCGCCGTCAAACATATCGCCATGATCGTCGATCCCGATGCCGTGCTCGTCGGCGGCAGGCTGCCGATCCGCATCGTCGATGAATTGCTGCGTTATGTGCACGAACATCTCGACTCCGAGGACACCAACCTGCCCTCGCTGCATCGCGCCTCGATCGGCGAGGACGCCTCGGCCATGGGCGCGGCCGCGATGCCGATGGCCGCCGCCCTGATGCTTGCATCGGCGGATGTGGCGCAACGCACGCGCTCGCCGCTGAAAAACATGGATCGGCTGAACAGTTGAAACGGCCGCTGGACCCCGGGAGGAATTGATGAAGATCGGCTTCTATACCTCGACATTCAATGACCGCCCGCTGGAGGAAGTGGTGGATTTCGCCGCCTCGGCCGGTTTCGACGCCATCGAGATCGATGTCGGCGGCCATATCAAGACGCCGGACCGGGTGGCGGACGCCGTCGCGCTTGCGAGGCACCGCAACCTCTTCGTCTCCTCGATCACCTATTTCGGCAACCAGCTCGATGCCGACCGCGACAAGCGCCGGGAGCTCAGGGGTAGGACGGTGGAATTCGCCCGGGCGATCGGCGAGGCCGGTGTGCCGATCTTCGTGATCTTCCCGGGCCGGGACGACAGCGCAAGCGACGAGGCCAATTATGACGATTTCGCCGACTTTGCGAACGGACTGATCGAGGAGACGCGATCCTCCGGCCTCACCTTCGCGATCGAGAATTGGCCGGGACCGAAAGACAATTTCATCGGCACGACGCCAAAGGGTTGGCAGGAGCTTTTCGCGAGAATCCCGGATCGCCGCTTCGGGCTGGAATTCGATCCCTCGCACCTCATCCGCATCGGCGTCGATCCCTATCGGGCGATGGAGGCAGTGAAGGATCGCATCGCCATCCTGCATGCCAAGGATACGGCAATCGACAAGGAGGCTCTGCAGGCGATCGGCTATCACGGCAGGGGCTGGTGGCAATACAAGCTGCCGGGGCTCGGCCTTCTCGACTGGCCGCGTTTCCTCAGCCAGGCACGCGGCCATGGCTTCGATGGCACGCTGTCGATCGAGCATGAGGATGCCGCCTATGGCTGGCCGGGCAAGGACCTCCATGCGCGCAAGCAGGGCGAGCGCCTCGGCCTCGATTATCTCAAAAGCGTCTTGAACGGACTTTGACGGCGAATTCTGGAGGAGTTTCATGGCCCATGTATCGGTCAGCAATGCGCGCAAGGATTACGGCGCGTTCAAAGCCATCAAAGGCGTGTCGGTCGATATCGGCGACGGCGAGTTCGTCGTGCTGGTCGGCCCCTCCGGCTGCGGGAAATCGACGCTGCTCAGGATGATCGCGGGCCTCGAAGGCATCACCTCAGGCCAGATCCAGATCGGCAAGCATATCGTCAACGAGCTTGCGCCCAAGGACCGCGACATCGCCATGGTCTTCCAGAACTACGCGCTCTATCCGCATATGACGGTCGCCAAGAACATGGGCTTCTCGCTGCGGCTGAAGCGCATGCCGAAGTCGGAGATCGACCACCGGGTCGGCAATGCCGCCAAGATCCTCGGCCTCGAAAATCTGCTTGAGCGCTATCCGAAGCAGCTTTCGGGCGGCCAACGCCAGCGCGTGGCGATGGGCCGGGCGATCGTGCGCGATCCGGCCGTCTTCCTCTTCGACGAGCCCTTGTCGAACCTCGACGCCAAGCTGCGCGTGCAGATGCGCTCGGAGATCAAGGAACTGCATCAGCGGCTGCAGACGACGACGATCTACGTCACCCACGATCAGATCGAGGCCATGACCATGGCCGACAAGATCGTCGTCATGAAGGACGGGCTGATCGAGCAGTCCGGCTCGCCGCTCGAACTCTACGACCGGCCGAGCAATCTCTTCGTCGCCGGCTTCATCGGCTCGCCCGCGATGAATTTCATCGAGGGCAGCATGGGAGAAGACGGCTTCAAGACGGTGGATGGGCTGCTGCTGCCGAGCGAGCGCCGTCCGCTCGACGCGGTCATCTACGGCATTCGCCCCGAACATATCAGGCTCGACCCTGATGGCATTGAAGTAACGACGATCGTCGTCGAGCCGACGGGCTCGGAGACGCTGGTCCTCGTCCGGCTGGGAGGGCAGACGCTGACCTGCGTCTTCCGCGAGCGGATCAGGGCCGCTCCCGGTGACATATTGAAGATCGCGCCGATCCACGATGCCGTGCACCTCTTCGCTGCCGACGAGCAGCGGATCACCACAGGCGAAGCGCCATTGAGCTAAGCCCGCCGAATGCCCCTCCCCTTCGGCCGGGCGTAGCCGGGGGCGCGTTATCAGCGCCCCCGGCCCAGAACCCCGGTCATTCCAGATGCTGTGCAGCAGGTCCAAGTGCTTGAATGAGCGAGGAAAAGGTTAATATGCGTTAACCTTAAATTTCTTGGTCGGCACCGGAGAATCGCGGATAATAACGGTTAGAGGGGCTTTTGATCCCGAAAATCGTTATCCGAGAGATTGCCGCCGATGAACGCTAATTTGAACGCCTTAAAGGCCGTGCCGCTCTACTTCGAGGATCAGATTCTCGAACATGGCGACGTTATTTCGAAGAAGCTGCATCTGCTCAGCGTGCAGCGTTTTCCGCCCAATGCGAAGAAGACGCTGCGCAGCTTCTCGCTGGCGGAGGTCGCCAATTATGTCGGGGCGTCGCAGAGCACGCTGAAGAAACTGCATCTCGAAGGCAAAGGCCCCTGCCCGCAGACCTCGCCTTCCGGACGGCGTTCCTACAACGCCGAGCAAATGTTGGAGCTCAGGCGCTACCTTGATGCGCATGGCCGCTCCGAGAGCCGCATGTATGTGCCCCATCGCCGCGGAAATGAGAAGCTGCAGGTCATCGCCGTCGTCAACTTCAAGGGCGGCTCGGGCAAGACGACGACATCAGCCCATCTCGCCCAACATCTGGCGCTGACCGGCCACCGGGTGCTTGCCGTCGATCTCGATCCGCAGGCTTCGCTCTCTTCCCTGCACGGCTTCCAGCCGGAATTCGACCAGGCCTCCTCCCTCTACGAGGCGATCCGCTATGACGGCGAGAAGAAGAAGCTTTCGGAAATCATCCACCAGACCAATTTTCCCGGCCTCGATATCGTGCCAGCCAATCTCGATCTGCAGGAATACGAGTACGACACGCCGCTCGCCATGGCAGACAAATCGAGCAATGACGGCAAGACCTTCTTCACCCGCATCTCGCGGGCGCTTGCCGAGGTCGACGACCGCTACGACGTCGTCGTCATCGATTGTCCGCCGCAGCTCGGCTATCTCACGCTGACGGCGCTGACGGCTGCGACCAGCGTCTTGATCACCATCCATCCGCAGATGCTCGACGTCATGTCGATGGGCCAGTTCCTGCTCATGCTCGGCGGCATCCTGAAACCGATCCGCGCCGCCGGCGCCGAAGTGAATCTCTCCTGGTACCGCTACCTCATCACCCGTTACGAACCGACCGACGTGCCGCAGGCGCAGATGGTGGGCTTCATGTCGACCATGTTCAACGAATTCATGCTGAAGCATCAGATGGTCAAATCGACAGCGATCTCGGATGCCGGCATTACCAAGCAGACGCTTTACGAGGTCGAGCGTTCCTCGATGAACCGGGGAACCTATGATCGGGCGATCGAGGCGATGGACGCCGTCAATGCCGAGATCGCCGGCCTCATTCATCAGGCATGGGGGCGGTGAATTTGTCGGCTGACAAATTCACGGTTTCCTTCAACCGAATCAGTTGTTTGACCGCAATCGGAGGAAGACATGGCACGGAAAAATCTGCTTGAGGGGCTCACCGAGATGCCCGAGAGCGCGGGCGCGCCGAACTATCCGATGCGCGGGGCAGGCCGCTCGCTCGTCCGCTCGCTGGACGAGCTGGCCAAGCAGGCGGAGAAATTCCTCGAGGGCGAGGCGGTGGTCGATCTCAACCCCGAGCTCGTCGAGGCCTCCTTCGTCAAGGACCGGCTGTCGGAGGATGACGAGGCGTTCCGCGCGCTGGTCGAGGCGATCCGCGCGCGCGGGCAGGACACACCCATCCTGGTGCGCCCCCATAGCAAGATTGACGGCCATTATCAGGTGGTCTTCGGCCACCGGCGCCTGCGCGCCGCCCGCGAACTCGGCCGCAATGTCCGCGCCGTCGTCAAGGCGATCGACGACCGCACCCATGTCATCGCCCAGGGCCAGGAAAATTCGGCTCGCGCCGACCTCACCTTCATCGAGCGGGCGCTCTTCGCCAACCGGCTGGAGGAGCTCGGCTATGACAGGGAGGTAATTTCGACGGCGCTCGCCGCCAATGCGGCTTCGGTTTCGAAGATGATGTCGGTCATGGAGCGGCTGCCGCAGGAAGTCGTCCAGGCGATCGGCCCGGCCCCGGGCGTCGGCCGCGAGCGCTGGGTCGAACTGTCGCTGCTCGCCGGCAGATCGGCCAACGCGGCGGATGTCGCCAAGGTCCTCGAAGGCGACAACTTTCATCAGTTACCTTCCGACAAACGTTTCGAAGCGCTCTATGCGGCGATGAACAAGAGCGCGCGGCCGGTGAAGAAGACCACCGCCGCCAGGAAGATGACATGGCAGCCGCTTGATAAGGCGGTGCAGGCGGAAATGAAGAATGACGGCAAGGCGTTCTCGCTCTCGATGAAGGCGAGGAATGCCGGCCGCTTCGGGGAATTTCTCTCCACTAGGCTGGATGCGCTCTATGAGCAATTCCTCGCCGAGGAGGGCAAACAAGGAGACTGAAACCGCAAAAGAAAAAGGCCCCCTAACGAACGAGTCGTGGAAGCCCTTCTCACATCCTTAAGCAAGAAAGAGAATCGCATTTTCACGAATCCCCGTCAAGAGTCCTGAAGCGCTCGCCCGCGTCTTTTCAGATGCGCAATGACGCTGCAGTGCCCTCAACCCTCGCATCGTTTCGGTGAGCGGATTTCTTTTGCCTGAATAGAGGTGAAGGAAATGGAGAGTGAATCTGTGACGACGCCCTTCGGGCGGCGGCCGATGTCGCTTGCCCTGCTGCTGAAACACCGGCGCGGCGAAGCGATCGCGGCCGGAACGACGCGCAACAAATGGAAGCTGTTCCGATCGGTCTGCGAGGCGCGGGCAGGGCTCGGCGTGACCGACCGGGCGCTCACCGTGCTGGATGCGCTGCTGAGCTTTTATCCCGAGGACGAGCTCTCCAACGAAAAAGGACTGGTGGTCTTTCCCTCGAATACGCAGCTTTCGCTGCGGGCACGCGGCATGGCCGCCGCAACGCTGCGCCGGCATCTCGCCGTGCTCGTCGAGGCCGGCCTGATTTCCCGCAAGGACAGCCCGAACGGCAAGCGTTATGTCCGCCGAGGCAGGGCAGGCGGCATCGACGAGGCCTATGGCTTCAGCCTGGCGCCGCTTCTTGCCCGCGCGAGCGAGATCGAAGCGATGGCCGCCGGCCTCGCCGCCGACCGGCAGATGCTGCGGACGATGAAGGAGCGGCTGACGATTTGCCGGCGCGACATCGTCAAGCTCCTCGCCGCAGCCGTCGAGGAGGCCGTTCTCGGCGACTGGGAGCGGATGTCTTCGCTGTTTCATGCACTGCTGCAGCGCATCCCGAAGACGGCAACGCTCGAAAATCTGCCGCCGCTGCTCGAAGAGCTGGAGACGATCCGACTTAGCATGATCAACTCGTTGGAATTGCACGAGAAAATGCAAATTGCGAGCACCAATGAATCCCAGAGTGAGCGCCACATACAGAATTCGAATCCCGAATCCCTATCTGAATCTGAACCGGGTTTGGGAACGCAGCAGGAGGCGAGGCGGGACGACCAGCCGAAGACTGGACGGGAAAACCATGACCAGGGCAGGCGAGGGGACGGCGGGCAGGGGATTCGGGCTGTGTCCCGGCCGGATGCCGGCAGATTGAAATCCTTCCCGCTCGGCACGGTGCTGCAGGCCTGCCCCGATATTGCCGATTACGGCCCAGGCGGGGCGATCGGCAGCTGGCGGGATCTCATGACGGCGGCGGTCACCGTGCGCACGATGCTGCGCGTCAGCCCGCCGGCCTATGAGGAAGCCTGTTCGGTGATGGGGCCGGAAAATGCCGCGACCGTCATGGCCTGCATCCTGCAACGGGGAGGGTGCATCACCTCCGCCGGCGGCTATCTCAGGGATCTCACGCGCCGCGCCGGACGCGGCGAATTCGCGCTCGGTCCGATGCTGATGGCGCTCTTGCGGGCGAAAAATCCGCCAATCGCCGAGGTTAGCTGACGGTGCTCTTTCTGCCGCGCAGAAGGGCGGCGCGGATCTGTTCGTTCTTGCTGAGGACGGGAGGGGGAACCGGCGCCGGCTCGGGCGCCTCGGCCTTGGCGCTCTGCTTGAGGCTCAGGAAGCGCTTCTGCGCGACCAGCCGGTCTTCGGCCGACAAGGGTTCGACCGGTTCGCCGTCGATGTTGTGGCGCATGGAATCGGGCTGCGCGCTGGCGAAATAATAGCGCCGGCAATGGACATAGGCGGCGGTCGCGCGCCGGAGCGTCGTCACCCCGGCCTCGGGCTTCAAGAGCGGCCGCAGCTCGTTGAACAGGCCGACGGCGAAGGGAAGGACGGGATCGCCGGGCTTGGCCGGAAGCACGCCGACCGGCCGGATCAACATGCTGTTGATCGCGTTCGCCTTCTCCACATCGAGCTCGGTCGCCGCAATCGGCCCGCGGCTGATCTTCCAGGGTTTGTCCATGCATTCTCCATAACGGCCGACTATGATGGTATCTTGACGGATAGGGCCAATAACGCCGCGGCTCGCACATTGCTAGTCCGCGGCACGCTTCCATTTCCGGGCGGATATAGGTTCGGCCTTATCGGTCTGCCAATCCCATATAATCGTTTTTATCGCGGAATGTGCATTGACCTCCGGCATCGATTACACTTCTTATCCGCGCCCAAGAAGAATGACCGGCCGCGGGGAGGATATATGCGGGTTTTCTCGAGCATTGAAGAGCTGCGCCACACGCTCGATGCGCTGAAGCGGCAGGGGCGGACCGTCGGCCTGGTTCCGACGATGGGGTATCTCCATGCCGGTCATATGCAGCTTGTCGCGCGTGCCCGCGCCGAGAACGACATCGTCGTCGTCTCGATTTTCGTCAATCCACTGCAGTTCGGCCCGACGGAAGATCTCAGCAAATATCCGCGCGATCTGGAGCGCGATTCAGCCATGCTGAAGCAGGCCGGGGTCAATTTCCTTTTTGCGCCCGGCGTCGAGGACCTGTATCCCCGCCCGATGCAGACCGTCGTCGATCTTCCCGATCTCGGCAGCGAGCTGGAAGGCGCAGTGCGACCCGGGCATTTCGCGGGCGTCGCGACTGTCGTCTGCAAGCTTTTCAACATCGTGCAGCCCCAGACCGCTTACTTCGGAGAGAAGGACTACCAGCAGGTCGTCATCATCAAGCGCATGGTGGACGATCTTGCCGTGCCGGTGCGTGTCATTGCCGTGCCGACGGTGCGCGACAGCGACGACCTCGCCTTTTCGTCGCGCAACGTCTATCTCAGCCCCGACGAACGCCGCGCGGCCGTGATCGTCCCTCAGACGCTCGACGAGGCAGAACGCCTGGTCGCTGAAGGCCTGTCGGATGCCGCGGAGCTCGAGGCAAAGCTCACCGCCTTCATCGGCCGCGAGCCTCTGGCGAAGGCCGAGGTCGTCGCCGTCAGGGATGCCTCGACGCTCGCCCCGGTCGCTTCCATCGAAGAACCCGTCGTTGTGGCGCTCTTCATTAGGATCGGAACGACGCGGCTTCTCGACAATCGTGTGATCCGCAGCCGAGGCCCCGGGGACACTAAGATTGTCCGGGACAACCGTATGAGCGGGCAATCCGGAAAGGGAGTGAGCAGATGAGTGCGGTCGGATCCCAGAAGCGTTTTACCCCAGCCCGCATCTCAACCATGAAGGGCGGCAAACCGATTGTCTGCCTGACCGCCTACACCACGCCGATGGCGCGGCTGCTCGATGAGCATTGCGACCTGCTGCTGGTCGGGGATTCGCTCGGCATGGTGCTCTACGGCATGGAGACCACCATCGGCGTCACGCTCGACATGATGATCGCCCACGGCAAGGCGGTGATGCGCGGCGTCGCCAAGGCCTGCGTCGTCGTCGACATGCCGTTCGGCAGCTACCAAGAATCGAAAGAGGTTGCGTTCCGCAACGCGGTGCGCATCCTGCAGGAAACCGGCTGCGACGCCGTCAAGCTGGAAGGCGGCGAGGAGATGGCCGAGACCATCGCCTTCCTGACGAAGCGCGGGATCCCGGTCATGGGGCATATCGGGCTGATGCCGCAGCAGGTTCAGACCGCCGGCGGCTATCGCTCCGTCGGGCACTCCGAACACGAGACTTCGAAGATCCGGCGCGACGCGCATGCCATCGGCGGCTCGGGCGCCTTTGCCGTCGTCATCGAGGGCACGGTGGAACCGCTCGCTCGCGAGGTGACCTCGGCCATGCATATACCGACCATCGGCATTGGCGCCTCCGCCGCCTGCGACGGCCAGGTTCTGGTCTCTGACGACATTCTGGGGCTCTTCAACGATTTCACGCCGCGTTTCGTCAAGCGTTACGACGAACTCGGCAAGAGAGTCGCGGATGCCGCCGCCGCCTATGCCGACGAGGTGCGCACGCGGAAGTTCCCCGCAGCCGAACATACGTTCAAACGCCGCTCCTAAGGCGAGGACCCCGCCCTTCAAACGCGCGGGATATCCATAATCAGAGCCGGTTGTACGATTCGCGTCGGAAAATGTTCCCTGCCGCTCCCGAGCGGCAGCGCGTTTCCCTGTCGTTAAGGTTGCCGCCATAGCGCTGCTCGAAACCAAAGAGAGATCTGAATTTCGAGCCGATGCCTATGCCCCCTCGCTTATCCCTTCTTTCCCGCCTGATCGATGATCGCGACGGCGCCGTCGCGATCATCGTCATTCTGGTCGCCGTGCCCATGCTACTCGCCGTCGGCGCATCCATCGACTTCATCAGGGCCTATAATAGCAGAACGGAGCTGCAGTCGGCCGCGGACTCGGCGGTGCTCGCGGCCGCTGCGAAATACAAGTCCGGCATGCCGGAGGCGAAGATAGCAAAGACGATCGACGCT
This sequence comes from Rhizobium sp. H4, assembly GCF_003013335.1. Classification (NCBI taxonomy): domain Bacteria; kingdom Pseudomonadati; phylum Pseudomonadota; class Alphaproteobacteria; order Hyphomicrobiales; family Rhizobiaceae; genus Rhizobium; species Rhizobium sp. H4. The sequence continues at coordinate 20,272 of NZ_PSOW01000021.1, read as the reverse complement.
TTCCTGTCGGCAAATGGGGAGTTCGAGACCGCCGTCGCCGGCAAGCCCGAGGTGGCGAGCGACGAGTCGGAACTGTGCCTCGATGTGACGGACGCCGTGCCCACCACCTTCATGAACCTGGCCAATATCCAGTCCGTCCCGATCGGCATCCGGTCCTGCGCGGCATTGCCGGGAGTGAAGCAGTTGGAGATCGCGCTGGTTCTCGACGTGTCGAGCTCAATGATCGAGGAGAACCGCTTCACGCCGATGCAGACCGCGGTCGCCGGCTTTCTCCAGGCCTTTTCCTCCAACGCGTCGCTCGTCGACAAAACAAAGATTTCGATCGTGCCCTTTTCCAGCCGCGTCAATTTCGGCCTGGCAAACACGGGCTGGCTCAAATCCTATAATGGAACTGCTGCGGTTCCCAAACGCTGGACCGACCCCAAATCCGTCTACACCTCCTCCAGCTACAGGCTCTCTTACTGGATCGACGGCGTCACCCCTGTCATGTCCACCTCGAAGAATTATTACTGGATGGGCTGCGTCGAGCCGCGCGCGGATGTCGAGGTGAGGGATAATGGGGCGATCGGTGACGGCATGGGCGACGCGCCGCCTGGTACCTCCGCCTTCGTCGCCATGGACGCCAATCCGAAATCGGGAACGAGCTTCTGCCCGCCCCCCGTCACGCCGCTGACCGGCGACTTCGCCTATCTGAAAAAGGCCGTTGCCAGCCTGACCTCCGAAGGCTCCACCCGGCTGGATGCGGGTGTGGTCGCCGGATGGTATACGCTGTCGCCGAAATGGCAGGGTGTATGGGGAGACCAATCCTCACCCGCACCGATCTCCGATTCCGTGCACAAGGTCATGGTGTTCATGACCGATGGCGAAATGAACACCAAATACGAGCCCAACGACAAGTTCGACTGGATCTGCTCGCAAACTCAATCGTCGGCATGCAACGCATTCGCCACCGCCGCGATGCAGACCGCATGCACGGCGATGAAGAAGAGCGGCATCGAAATCTATACGCTTTCCTACAGCACCGATGCCGACGTGGTGAATATCCGCAACTGCGCCACCAATACCGCCCATTTCTTCACCGCATCACCGGCCACCATCAAGACCGTCTATGAGACGATCGCCGCTGCCATTCGCGGCGATACTTTGCGGCTCACGCAGTAAACGCGACACTGCTCCTTGCGACCCAAAGCCCCTCCCCAACCCCTCCCCACAAGGGGGAGGGGCTAGAGCCAGCCGCATGCTCTGCGTTCAAGACTGAATGCAGCGGGGGCCGAAGGTTAAGCCCCTTCCCCTTGTGGGGAGGGGTTTGGGGCGGAGTCTTAGTCACCACTAGGCCAGCCTATCAATCACCCACCCGCATACTGCCCTCGCATCGTCTCCGCCGACCGGCGCACCGCCTCGGCGACCTCCTGCAGCTGTTTAGCCATGGGGGTCGAATTGCGCCAGACCATGCCGATCGTTCGCGACGGCTGCGGTGACGGGAAGCGGGAGATCGACACATGGGCCGAGCGCGTTTCGACCGGAACGGCCATCTCCGGGATCAGGGTGACGCCGATGCCGGCGCCGACCATCTGGACGAGGGTGGAGAGCGAGCTGCCTTCCATGATTTCCCGCGGGCGAGCCGGCCCGACCTTGCAGAAAGACAGGGCCTGGTCGCGGAAGCAGTGGCCCTCTTCGAGCAGCAGCAGCCGCATTTCGCGCAGCGCCTCGCGTTCGGGCACCGGCTTGTCGCCGTCCTCGTGCTGCCGGACCAGCACGAATTCCTCCTTGAACAGCTCGAGTTCGGTCAGCGAGGGCTCCGATACCGGCAGCGCGACGATCGCCATGTCGAGCTGGCCCTGCGCAAGTTCCTGAACCAGCTTGCCGGTCTGCGTCTCGCGCACCTCGATCTGAATCCCCGCGAAGCTTTTGTTGAGATCGTTTATAATCGCCGGCAGCAGATAGGGCGCGATCGTCGGGATGATGCCGATGCGCAGGCGTGTCAGAAAGCTGTCGCGCGAGGCGCGGGCAAACTCGCCGAGTTCGTCCACGGCGCGCAGGATATCGCGAACGCGCAGCGCAAAGGTCTGGCCGAAGGGGGTGAGCTTCACCTCGCGGGCGCTGCGCTCGAAGAGCTCGCTGCCCAACTCCTGCTCAAGTTCTTTGATCTGCATGGAGAGCGCCGGCTGGGAGATGGCGCAGGCATCGGCGGCACGGCGAAATCGGCCGTCCCTTGCCAAAGCTTCGAAATAACGCAGCTGTTTCAGGGTAAGGTTTTTCATAAGCCCAGCTTATCGCAGCAATCAGTAAATCCAACTTAAAATTATTGAACGCTTCAGATATGAAGACTGCAAGGGAGAGAGTGGGGCGCCGGCTCGGCTCATCTTTTTGAACCGCAGACAGATCAAGCAATGAAGGAGACGATCATGGACAACCCCACTGACACCGCAGGCAAATGTCCTGTAGCCCATGGCAACAAGCCGCGCGGCCCTTCCAACCGCGACTGGTGGCCGAACCAGCTGAACGTGCAGATTCTTCATCACAATTCCGGCCGCGCCGATCCGATGGGCAAGGATTTCGACTATGCCGAGGAGTTCAAGAAGCTCGATCTCGACGCGCTGAAAAAGGATCTTACAGCGCTGATGACCGATTCGCAGGATTGGTGGCCGGCCGACTTCGGCCATTACGGCGGCCTCTTCATCCGCATGGCCTGGCACAGCGCCGGCACCTACCGCATCACCGACGGGCGCGGCGGCGCCGGCCAGGGCCAGCAGCGTTTCGCGCCGCTGAATAGCTGGCCTGACAATGCCAACCTCGACAAGGCCCGCCGCCTGCTCTGGCCGATCAAGCAGAAATACGGCAACCGCATCTCCTGGGCCGACCTTCTGATCCTCACCGGCAACGTCGCGCTCGAATCCATGGGCTTCAAGACCTTCGGTTTCGCCGGCGGCCGCGCCGACGTCTGGGAGCCGGAAGAACTCTACTGGGGTCCTGAAGGCACCTGGCTCGGCGACGAGCGCTACAGCGGCGAACGCCAGCTCGCCGAGCCGCTCGGCGCCGTGCAGATGGGCCTCATCTACGTCAACCCGGAAGGACCGGGCGGCAATCCCGATCCGCTCGCTTCGGCGCGCGACATCCGCGAAACCTTCGCCCGCATGGCGATGAACGACGAGGAAACCGTAGCGCTGATCGCCGGCGGCCACACCTTCGGCAAGACTCATGGCGCCGGCGACCCGTCCTTCATCGGCGCCGAGCCGGAAGGCGGCGCGATCGAGGATCAGGGCCTCGGCTGGAAGAGCTCGTTCGGCACCGGCGTCGGCAAGGACGCCATCACCGCCGGTCTCGAAGTCACCTGGTCACAGACGCCGACCAAGTGGAGCAACTACTTCTTCGAAAACCTGTTCGCCTTTGAATGGGAGCTGACGAAGAGCCCGGCCGGCGCGCATCAGTGGCAGGCCAAGAACGCCGAAGCCTCCATTCCGGATGCTTACGACACCGGCAAGAAGCATCTGCCGACCATGCTGACGAGCGACCTGGCGCTGCGTTTCGACCCGATCTACGAGAAGATCTCGCGCCGCTTCCTGGAGAATCCGGACCAGTTCGCCGACGCCTTTGCCCGCGCCTGGTTCAAGCTGACCCACCGCGACATGGGTCCGAAGGTCCGCTATCTCGGACCGGAAGTTCCGGCCGAAGACCTGATCTGGCAGGACGTGATCCCGGCCGTCGACCATCCCCTGGTCGACGACAAGGACATTGCCGAGCTGAAGGCCAGGGTTCTCGCCACCGGCCTCAGCGTCCAGGAACTGGTTTCGACTGCCTGGGCGTCGGCCTCGACCTTCCGCGGCTCCGACAAGCGCGGCGGCGCCAATGGCGCACGCATCCGCCTTGCGCCGCAGAAGGACTGGGAAGCCAACCAGCCGGCCCAGCTCGCCAAGGTGCTCAGCGTCCTCGAAGGCATTCAGAAGGACTTCAACGCCGCCCAGACCGGCGGTAAGAAGATCTCGCTCGCCGACCTGATCGTTCTCGCCGGTGCGGCCGGCGTCGAGAAGGCGGCGGCAGCGGGCGGCACCACCGTCAGCGTGCCCTTCACGCCGGGCCGCATGGATGCCTCCGAAGCTCAGACGGATGCGCATTCCTTCGCAGCGCTCGAGCCGCGCATCGACGGCTTCCGCAACTACGTGAACAACAAGCGCCTGCAGTTCATGAAGCCGGAAGAAGCGCTCGTCGACCGCGCCCAGCTGCTGACGCTGACCGGACCCGAAATGACCGTCCTCGTCGGCGGCCTGCGTGTCCTCAAGGCCGGCCAGCCGGAACACGGCGTCTTCACCTCGCGTCCCGAGACGCTGACGAACGACTTCTTCGTCAACCTGCTCGACATGGCCACGCAGTGGGTCCCCGCCGCCGGCAAGGACGGCGTCTATGAAGGCCGCGACCGCAAGACGGGTGCTGCCAAGTGGACTGGCACCCGCGTCGACCTGATCTTCGGCTCGCACTCGCAGCTTCGCGCCTTCGCCGAAGTCTACGGCCAGGCCGACGCCAAGGAGAAATTCGTCAAGGACTTCGTCGCCGCCTGGAACAAGGTCATGAACGCCGACCGCTTCGACCTCGTCTGATCGGTTCAGCAAGTTTTTGCCCGGGCGCGGTTTCGGCCGCGCCCGGGCTTTTTTATGCGAATTCCTCGGGGCTCCGACCGTCCAAGCTTCCGATCCTCGCAGTACCTGATGGTGGTACGATGCGGGCACCACCTCTCCTCCGTCATCCCTGTGCTCGTCACAGGGATCCAGCGCGCCCAAGTCCTTGGGCGCGGGAGACTCTCTATCAACTACTTATTGAATCATTCACCGCGCCGACGCGCGGTGGCTGGATTCCTGTGACAGGCACAGGAATGACGGAGGAGAGGTGGTGCATCCGACTTCAATATCCAGTTTACGAGTGACTGGTGAGGAGTTTTGGGTTGGCCACCCGCCATTCTCTCCCGCACCGAAGCTTGCCGCCACGACGCGAACTTCTAGCCACGACCGACCCCACATGCGATAGATAATCGACGCAGCTGGAGGAGTTGATATGAACAGTTTGCAAGATAAAGTCGCAGCCATCACCGGAGCTGCTTCGGGCATTGGATTGGCGTCGGCAGAAGCGATCATCGCGGCGGGCGGCACCGTCGTGATGATCGACCGGGACGAGGCGGCGCTGAGTGCTGCCTGCCGCAGGCTGGGAGAGAAGGCGATCGCGCTGCCGCTCGACCTTCTCAAACCCGACGATTGCGCCGGTCTGCTTGACTGCATTCTCGCAAAGGTCGGTCAGCTCGACATCTTCCATGCCAATGCCGGCACCTATATCGGCGGAGATCTGGTGGAAGCGAACCTCGATGCGATCGACCGCATGCTCAATCTGAACGTCAATGTGGTCATCAAGAACGTCAGGACGGTCATGCCACACATGATCGAGAGAGGGACGGGAGACATCATCGTCACCAGTTCGGTCGCGGGCCAAGCAGCGGTTCCATGGGAGCCGGTCTATTCGCCTTCGAAGTGGGCGATGCACTGCTTCGTCCAGACCATGCGGCGGCAGCTCCTCAAGAACGGAATCCGCGTCGGATCCGTCTCGCCGGGCCCTGTCAGCAGCGCTCTGCTGAAAGATTGGCCGGAGGAGAACCTGCGCAAGGCAAAGGAGGCGGGTGCGCTGATCGAACCTCGCGACGTCGCGGAAGCCGTGCTCTTCATGCTGACCCGGCCACGCAACGTGACCATACGCGACGTGGTAATCCTGCCGAGCTCCTTCGACATCTGACACGAGACCGTATGTCCGGAGAGGGGCGCACTCCTCTCCGGACAGGTTGTCTGCGTGGGAAGCGTCCTCCCGGCGCAATTGTCAGATCGTCCAATCCTCGACATCAAGGCCATCCACGCGCCGGAACTCCCCGACATTGTTCGTGATGAGAACGAGGTCACGGGTCTTCGCCTGGGCGGCGATCAGCACATCATAGGGACCGATCGGCGTTCCCTTTGCTGCCAATGCCGCGCGGATCTCTCCCGATTCCAGCGCATCCTCGCGCTCGAAACCGACGGCGGGGAAATCCGCCATGAACAGGCGCAGGGTCTCGAGGTTGTAGGAGATTTTCGCGCTCTTATAGGCGCCGTAATAGAGCTCATGCATCACGATGGTGGAAAGCCCGATCGATCCTTCGTCGCTGTCGACCACGCGCTTCAGCAGCGCGTCGAATTTCCTGCTGATCAGCGCGATCACCGCATTGGTGTCGATAAGATGCGTGATCACTTGAACAGATCCTGAAGATCCGGCCTCTCCTCATCCTCCGGCTGCTCCCGTCCTTGCGCTAGAAAATCGTCGCTCAGACCGCGTTCGAGAGCGCTCTTCAGCGACGCCCAGCGCATGCCGGGATCGGCGCGCGGCCGCAAAATGACCGCATCGCCTTCACGCGTCACCTCCACCTGGTCGACGTCGAAGCGGAATTCCTTCGGCAGCCGGACGGCCTGCGAATTGCCGGATTGAAAGACGCGTGCATATTGCGGCATTGGTGCCTCCGCGATTTTGTATATACCGCCCAGTATATACGTCATCGGCCGCATTCGCGCAAGAAATCTCTGCAGTTTCCGCTAGCGCGGCACGACACCGAAAGGCGAAAGCGACAGCAGATCGGGGTCTTTCGTCGCTGCCGCCTTCGCCACCTCGGCATGGGCCATGCTGTAGCCGTAGGACAGGACGCGGACGCCGTCGATCATGAAGAACTGCGCCTGATCCAGGCCGGGCCGGAGCGTCCCCGTCACGGTGACGGTCTCGTAGATTTTTTCAAGGTGCAGAGGCTCCTGTGGAACGACTCGGACCAGCTGGTTGGGCGGCGGCGTGGGCATGTGGCTGCAGGCCCCGGCCCAGGGCACCAGCAGGAATTCATAGACGAGATCGCCGTCCTGATCGATCGGCAGGACGAAGCCCGTCAATTCGACCGGCTGGCCCTCCTCACGCCAGACCAGGGATTCGCCCTGAGGGCCGCTGACCGCTTTCGGCGACAGCGGAACTGTCGCCCTGGCCTGATCGGCCGGCCGCAAGGCGCTCCAGAAAATCGGCTGCGCCGCAGCGAGGACGCCGGACGCCGGCCATGCCGCGCCGAGTGTGAGCACCGCAAACATCAGGTATCTGTGCTTCATCATCCGCATCTCCCGGGCGGCCGCTTTGCCGGCTCGCCGCTGCCCGAGGATGCTAGCCGATCCTGCCCGGCCGTCAAAGCGCTCGGGCATTTCTTCTGGCACTGCGATCTGATTTACTCGACGTCACAGAGCCACGACTATCGGCTTATACTGATAATTGCCCCTCAACCTAACCCTCTCCCCGTTTTGACGGGGCGAGGGGACGTGCCCTGCTATGGACCAGCGAGGGACGGCGGCGTTGCGGCATATCCCCTTCGCCCCGTTTACGGGGACAAGGTGGCGGCAGCCGGATGAGGGGCTCATCGATCTCCTAGACCGGGATGTCGCGCAGGTATTGAACCCTCCAAGCCCACGCATAACGAGAGGGACGCCGACAGGCATCGTCAGCAATCAAGAGATCCCGTATGGGGTGGACACGGGATCTCCCTGCCGGATCGGTCAGACCTTTACTTCTCCGGCATCATCGAGGAGTGGTGGGAGGTGATCAGCCAGTTCCCGCCCTTGAACTCATAGGTGTAAGTGTAGCGGGCGGGCACCTTGGAGCCGTCCTTCATGGTGAAGGTGTAGGTGCCGGCGTCGACGGCCCAGTTGCAGCCGGTCTTGATGGTGCGGCTGTCGATGTGGCCCTTGGGGCCCTTTTCCAGGAAGTGCTTGAAATAGTCGATCCGCTCTTCCTGGGTAAGGCGCGGCTTGTTTGCCAGCGTCGCCAGCAGCACGGAATCCTCGCTGTAGTTCTTGGCGACTTCCTCGGGATTGAGCGTCGCCAGCGAGGCGTTCCAGTGGTCGAAGAGCTTGGCGACCTGTTCTTCGCTCACCGAAGCGCAGGTCGCCGTTTCGGCCGCGTTGGCGGATTGGACCTGGACGAAACCGATGATAAGGGCGGCAGCAATGATCGTACGCATGTTTGACTTCCTTTGTGGCGGTTCCGGGCGACATCGCGTCGGTCAACCGCATGACCGATAGTTAAGCGCCGGAGCACCACGGCCCCATCTGCCGGGTGGCTTCGATCCGATCTGCCGAACGGCATAGATGACATTCCCGCCGGAATGACTATCGTGCCCCCGTCATTGATTTCTGGAGCAGCCCCCGCTGAGCACGGAGCAAACCATAGAGACGACGCACGCGCCCGATGTGGCGGAGATGAGGGCGCTTTACCGGGCGGCGGAAGCGCGGGCGGCGCGGCTGCGCTTCATCATCGAGACGCGCACCCTGCTCGATGCGCAGGCCTTCGAAACGGCCGCGCCCCAGATACTGTCGCGGCTTGCCGATTTCGCTGGCGCAACGCTTGCGACGCTGACCTTTGCCGCACCACAGGGAAAGACGCCCGCGCAGCTGACGATCGGCCGGCCGACAGGCAATGACGCGATCCTCTTTGCGTCCGAGGACGGCGCCGCTCTTTCCCTGACGCTGATCGGCCCAGCGAGGGCGCGCGCCATCGATGCCGACGACCGGCAGACGCTGGAGGTGGTGGCCGGGCAGCTCGCCGACGCCTGCAATCTCGAACGGCAGGCGGCGGAAAAGCAGGCGCTGCTCGGCGATCTCGAACTGCAGCGCAGCGAACTCGCGGCCCTCGTCGCGCAGCTGATCCAGGCGCAAGAGCAGGAGCGGCAGCGGGTGGCGCTCGATCTGCACGACGGCGCAGCACAGCTTGCCGCCGGCCTTAGTTACCGCCTGCAAGATCTGGCGGCCCGCATCGGCGAGGTGCATGCGCTGAAACCGGAGATCGATCAGCTCGCCGCACTTGCGCGCCACTCCGTCGCCGATCTTCGCGCCGCCATCGCCGATCTCCGCCCGCCCGAGCTCGACGATCTCGGCGTCGCCGCAGCACTGCGCACCCGTCTCGACGCGATCGACGGCATGGAGGTGATCGCCGATCTCGATGCCGGCGCCGACCGCTGGCCGGCCTCGACCGGGATCATCTTCTACCGCGTCGCCCAAGAGGCGATCACCAATGCTGTCAAGCACGCCGAGGCGCGCCGCCTCATCGTGCGCCTTTTCGAAGACGGCGCGGGGCAGGCCCATCTCGAAGTGATCGACGACGGCAAGGGTATCAGCGAGGCGCAGCATCCTGAGGTTCAGGGCAGGGGAGCCCGGCTCGGCATTGCCGGCATGCGCGAAAGGCTGGCGCTGCTCGGCGGCCGTTTCGAGATCTTCGCCGGCGCTTCCGGCGGCACGCATGTCCGCGCCGCAGCGCCGCTCAAGCAGGAGAGGGCGGGATGACCGCATCCATTCTCGTTGCCGACGATCACGACATCGCCCGCGCCGGCCTGATCGCCATGATAGGCGGCCAGGACGATTTCCATGTCGCCCTCGACGTGCGCGACGGCGCGGACGCGGTGGAAGCGGCAGCCCTGCACAAGCCGGATCTGGCGCTGCTCGATATCCGCATGCCCCGCATGGACGGGCTTGCCGCGACGCGGGAGATCCGGCGCGTCTCGCCGGGCACCCGCGTCATGATCATCACTATGCATGACAGCCTCGATTATCTCGAAGCGGCGATCGAGGCCGGCGCCACCGGCTATCTGCTGAAGGATGCGAGCCGCGACGACATTCTGCGCACGATCCGCCGCGTGCTTTCGGGCGACGCCTTCTTCGACGGCCCGCTGGTCGCAAGGCTGTTGAAGCGCGCCGCCACCAAGCCGCAGACTAATGCCAGCGCATTGGAAACGCTGACGGTGCGCGAGCGCGAGGTGCTGAGCAAGGTGGCCGAGGGCCTGACCAACAAGGAGATCGGCCGGGCGCTGAAGATCTCTCCCGGCACCGTGAAGATCCATGTCGAGCGCATCATCGCCAAGCTCGGCGCCGGCGACCGCACGCAGGCCGCCGTCATGGCGGTGCGCGGCGGGCTGGTGCAGACGGCGAAGGATGAGCCATGATGCCTCGCTTTGCCGACCTGCCGCTCAGGGCAAAGGGCATCGTCATCATCATGGTGCCGCTGGCGCTGCTCTTGGCCGCGCTCGCCTCGGTCTTCATCGCCGACCGGCAGAGCCGCATTGCCGAGGATCAGGTGCGTGTGACGCTGGAGATCCAGTCCGGCATTCAGGAGCTGCATGCCCTGATCGCTGAAGCGGCGACCGCCATGCGCGGTTATCTCCTGACCGGCAGGAGCGATTTTCTCGATCCATTCAACCGGGCAGAGGACAGGCTGCCCGTCGTGCTCGACGAGGTCGGCCGGCGCTTGCGCGACGAAGAGCAGAAGGCCCGCCTCGAGCGCATCCGAGCCCTGGTCGACGCCAAGTTCGACCGTCTGCAGCTCCTGAAACAGGCCGATATCCTGCGCGCCGGTGGCCGCGAGGATCTGGCCACCAAGCTCATCGAGGGCAAGCAGGTGCTCGACGTGCTGAGGCAGGAGATCGACGCGATGAACCGGCGCGAGGCCGATCTCCTCAACGCCAGAACGCAGGCGGCCGACCGGGTCCGTACCCTGTCGCGCAGCCTGATGATATCAGCCGGTTTTCTCGGCCTTGCCGGCGCGCTCGTCGCCGTTTTCCTGTTTTCGGCAAGCATCGTGCGCCGCGTGCACGCGCTGAAGGCCGAGGCGCACCGCCTCTCGCGAGGGGAAGTCGTGACATCGGCCGATCCCTTCCACGATGAGCTCGGCAATCTCGGACAGGCGCTCGCGGATGCGAGCGTGCTTCTGAAAAAGCGCGAGGCCGATCTGACCGAGAGCGAGGAGCGCTTCCGCCAGCTGGTCGAGGGCGTCAGCGATTACGGCATATTCGGGCTCGATCCGGATGGAGGGGTGGTGAGCTGGAATGCCGGCGCCGAGCGGATCACCGGCTATCAGGCCGAGGAGATTGTCGGCCAGCATTTCTCCCGCTTCTATCCCGCTGAAACCAGGGAGACGTTTCCGGGAGAAGAGCTTTCGAAGGCGGCCCTGCACGGGCGCACCGAGGCGGAAGGCTGGCGCCTGCGCAAGGACGGATCGCGCTTCTGGTCGCATGTCGTCGTCACCGCCCTCCATGACGAGACGGGGCGGCTGCGCGGCTTTTCCAAGATCACCCGCGACATTACCGAGCGCAAGCAGTTCGAGGAGGCGCTGCTTGCCGCCCGCGAAGATGCGGTGCGCGCCAGCAACGCCAAGAGCGAATTCCTGTCGCGCATGAGCCACGAGCTGCGCACGCCGCTGAATTCCGTTCTCGGTTTCGCGCAGCTTCTGGAAATGGATGTCGACGACGCCGAATCCAGGGAAAGCGTCGCGCAGATATTGCGGGCCGGCAGGCACCTACTGAGCCTGATCGACGAGGTGCTCGACATGGCACGGATCGAGGCCGGGCGCATGGATCTCACTGTCGAGCCGCAGCCCGTTGCCGAGGTGATCGAGGAAGCCGTGGCGCTCGCAAGGCCGCTCTGCGGCAAGCAGCAGATCCGCATCGAGGTCATCGAGGCCGAGCCGGATCTGACGGTGCTCGCCGACCGCCGGCGTCTCCTCCAGGTGTTCCTCAACCTGCTTTCCAATGCGGTGAAATACAATCGCCCGCAGGGCAGCGTCACCGTCAGCCACCGGGTGCTCGACGACCGCATCCGCATCGAGGTCAGCGACACCGGCCCCGGCATTCCGGCCGAGCGCGTCGCGCGCCTGTTCACCCCCTTCGACCGGCTGGGCGCCGAGCGCATCAGCCAGGATGGAACCGGCCTCGGGCTGGCGCTCTCCAGACATCTGATCGACGCCATGGGCGGCACGCTCGGCTTCAGCAACCGGGCGGGCGGCGCGACGTTCCACGTCGACCTGCCGCGCGCGCCTGCGGCGATGCGGGAGGCCGAGGCGCAAGACGTCGCGGTGCCGTAAGTTCCTCCGTCATGCTCGGCCTTGTGCCGAGCATCTGACCACGGTATTTGATTGGCAGGAAAACATTTATTTCCAGAAACTTAATTGGGCCGGCGTAGATCCTCGGCACAAGGCCGAGGATGACGTCGCGGGTTTGCGTCCATGACAGATACCACCGATATCCTGCGCGCTTCGACGATCCTGATCGTCGATGATGAGCCCGCCAATGTTTCGCTGCTGGAGCGTATCCTCAAGCGCGAGGGCTTTACGGCGCTGATCAGCACCACCGAGCCGCGCGAGGCCCTGCGGCTCTTTCGCGAGCATCCCGTCGATCTCGTCCTGCTCGACCTGATGATGCCCGATCTCGACGGTTTCGCGCTACTCGAGACCTTCGCAAGGCTCATCCCCGACGACAGATATCTGCCGATCCTGGTGCTGACCGCCGATGCGACCCTGCCGACGCGCCGGCGCGCGCTTTCCCTCGGCGCGAAGGATTTCCTGACCAAGCCCTTCGATGCGATCGAGGCGGTCCTTCGCATCTTCAACCTGCTCGAAACCCGTATCCTGACGCTGGAACTCGCCAGGCACGGGCTGGCGACGCCGAAATCGGAACGCCCCAGGATCGATTGATCGCCCTCCGCTCGCGGGGCGATTTCAGGTCAGGGATTGACCCAGCGGCAAGAGGAGAGGGCGCCGGCTTCGTCATAGCCGAATAATGCTCTGCGATTGTCCTGTTGCCGCAGCTGGAACCAATCCAGCGTCCAGGCCCGGAAGCTCACGACGCCAAAGCGCGTCTTTCCCTCGGCCTCATCCGCAGGCTCTGGCATATCGGTCGTCTCGAAGGCGCGCTCGTCCCCGGGCGGGCCGCCCGCATAGGTCATCCGCGTCCGCGCGGGCAGCCTGTCCCATGCGGCGTCAGCCCCTCCGCTTCCCGGCCCATGAAGCTCGACCTCCCCTTGAAGCCGAAGCTGCAGCCGGCTGTCGGCGCTGAAGCCGAGGACCGTGACGCGGGGATTGGCTGAAAGTTCCAGCCATTTGGAGCTGCGCGTATCCGTATGAAATTCGAGACGCCGCGCCGACCTGTCGGCGGCACGCAGCACGACCATGCGTGCCTGCGGCCTCGTCTCGATATCGACGGAGCAGAGGTTGAGATAACGGAAACCCGACTGCGGGTTCGCCGCAGCCGTTTCGAGTTCCGCCCATGCCGCGGCGTCGATGTCAGTGAGATCCACCGGCAGGCTCCGCTCAGACCGAACGGGCGATGCCGCCGTCGACGCGGATGTTCTGGCCGGTGATGTAACCGGCCCCCTCCGACAGGAGGAAGGCGATGGTGGCCGCGATTTCCTCGCTGGTGCCGTAGCGGCCCATCGGAACGCTGTCGCGCCGTTCCTCGGTGGCGGGCAGGCTGTCGATCCAGCCGGGCAGGACATTGTTCAAGCGGATGTTCTTGGCCGCGTAGCTATCCGCGAAGATCTTGGTGAAGCTTGCCAGCCCTGCCCGGAAGACGGCCGAGGTCGGGAACATCGGCGAGGGTTCGAAAGCCCATGCCGTCGAGATATTGACGATGGCGCCGCCGCCCTGGCTTTCCATGATCGGCGCGACCAGCCGGATCGGTCGCACCGCGCTCAGGAAATAGACTTCCATGCCCCGGTGCCAATCCTCGTCCGAGATGTCGAGGATCGGCGCGCGCGGGCCGTGGCCGGCGGAATTGACCAGCGCGTCGATGCGCCCCCATCGCCCCATCGAGAGATCGACGAGCCGCTTCACATCGTCGTTGGACTGGTTGGAGCCGGTGACGCCGACGCCGCCGAGTTCCCTTGCCAGCGCCTCGCCTTTGCCGGAGGAGGAGAGAATTGCAACGCGGTAGCCGTCCGCAGCGAGTTTCCGCGCTGCTGCGGCGCCCATGCCGGATCCGCCGGCGGTGATGAGAGCGACTTTTTCTTCAGACATTGAAACCTCCGACTGCTGATTTTGCGAAGCATTATGCCAGATATGCTCTCTGCTTTCGCGCGAGAAAGAAACATGCGAGACTGTATAAAATCTACTGGATAAGCCAATGATCCGATCCCGCCGAGCGCTGCCGCCGTTGAATGCCCTGCGCGCCTTCGAGGCTTCGGGCCGGCGGCTGAATTTCCGCGCTGCCGCCGAAGAGCTCGGCGTCACGCAGGGTGCGATCGCCCAGCAGGTCCGCGCGCTGGAAGATCAGCTCGGCCTCATGCTGTTCCAGCGCCTGCCCCGCGGCCTTGCGCTGACGGCGCAGGGTGCGGCCTACCTCTCCGACGTCACCCGCGCCTTCGATATGCTCGGCGAAGCGACCGGACGGCTTCTGGCGCGGCCGGAAACCGTGACGATCAGCGTCACCCCGACCGTCGCCGCCAAGCTTTTGATCCCGCGCCTCGCGGAGCTCTACAGCGCCCTTCCCGACGTGGATCTGAGGACGGTCGCCACCGAGGCGCTGTCGGATTTCGACCGCGACCAGGTGGATATCGCCGTGCGCCTGACCAGCCAGGCTTTCCCGGCGGCGCTGGAGGCAAGGCTGCTGTTCCGCCAGGAATTGGTGGCGGTCGCGAGCCCGCATCTGGTCAAGGGCCTCACCCTTCCCTTGAGCCGCGAGGAGCTTTGCAAGCTGCCGCTTCTGCATGACTCGCACGATCGCTGGGGCATGTTCCTCGCAATCCGCGAGAAGCTGCCGGGCGCGGCCTTCAACCACACGACACTGGCGCTGGATGCCGCACTCGCCGGCCAGGGCGTGGTGCTCGCCTGCCGGGCTTTCGTGGCGGCCGATCTCGAGGCCGGGCGGCTGGTGCAGGTGACGGAGGAAACGGCGACCATCGGCGCCGATTACTTTCTCGTCCGCAAACGCTCATCATCGCCGCGAAAGGCCGTCGACGCGGTGTGGGACTGGTGCGCGGCGCGTCTGTCGCTCGCCTGATCGCGGAATGATCGAGGCCGGCCGTCAGCCGGCCCCATCATTTTCAGAACATGGTGTTCTTGTTGGCGGCCTCTTTCGGAACCGCCTGGATCACGTCCCAGTGCTCGACGATCTTGCCGTCCTTGACGCGGAAAATATCGACGATCGCCTGGCCGCGGTCGTCAGTGCCGTTCGTCGCATGTACATGCAGCCAGACGAGATCGCCGTCGGCCGAGCTGCGGACGATCTTCGCCTTCGATTGAGGATTGTCCTTGAAGAAGCCGGTGAAGAAGGAAACGAGAGGCTTCTTGCCATCCGGAACCTCGGGATTGTGCTACCGGTACTCGTCCACCACGACCGATGCGGCCTCGATATCATGGCTGTTGAAGAAGCGGTCGTAGAACTCCACCACCAGCTTCCGGTTGGCTTCCTCGACCTTCAAATCCCGAGAGGCGGCAAAGGCGCCGGAAGGCATGGCGATGCCCGCCAGAATGGCGAGTGCGCAAAGCGATTTCCCGAATGTCATGCATCAAACTCCTTGGTACGAATCCGCGATCTAGTCTAAGAAACAGACTATGAGGCTTGGTCTAGGACAGCGCGAAATGCCCGGCAAGAAGGCAGTTTTCAGTGCCGAAGTCAGCGCGCGATGACCGGGAAGGAGGAAGCGATGCCCGGGAAAACCGATCCGGCGGGAGAGCGGCCCGGGGCAGGATGCCCGATCAGGGGCGTGCTCGACCGCATCGGCGATCAGTGGAGCCTGCTGACGCTCGAGGCGCTGGAAACCGAAAGGAAGCGCTTCAACGAGCTGCTGCGCGAGATCGGCGATATCTCCAAACAAATGCTCTCCAAGACGCTGCGGCATCTGGAGCAGGACGGCTATATCAGGCGCACCGTCTATCCCGAGGTGCCGCCGCGCGTGGAATATGAGCTGACGGAACTCGGCCGATCCTTCCTCATCCCGATGAAGGCCCTGATCGGATGGGCCGAGCAGAACCATCCCGAGATCATTCGATCGCGGCTACGGCATGAAACTGAGTAGGATTTGAATAGAGGCAAGAAGCAAGGTCGAAGCGCGTCCTTCGAGGCTCCGGCCTTTGGCCTGCGCGCCTCAGGATGAGGAAGGTTGGCGGGTGCCCCGCCGGCAACAACGGGCGTTGGAGGATGCCGCGATCTCTCTCCGACCTCATCCTGAGGTGCCCCGCAGGGGCCTCGAAGGACGAGGTCGGCCACCAGGGGCTAGGCGCAAGAAGCAAGGTCGGAGCGTGGCCCCCTCAAGCCAGCAGCACCTTGCCGCCAGTCCGGAAGGGAAGGGCAGCTTGCAGCGCCTCGCCGATCCTTTCCAGAGGAAACACCTCCCGCACCTCGGTGGCGATCACCTTTGGGGCGATCTGTGCGGTCACCTCGGAATAGGCGCGCTGGACATTATCCATGGTTTCGGAATGAACCCATTCCCGGAGATGGAAAAAGGAAAACCTGATATCGGGATGGGAGGCCCAGAAGGTATTCGGGATGCTTTGGCCCGAGAGCAGGCCATAATGCACGAAATGTCCGCCGGGCTTGAGCGCATCGGCAAGCACCGAGGCGCGCGGCCCGCCGACGCAGTCGAGCACCGCATCGAGCCCATGCCGGCCGGCGAGGCCGGCTGCCAGGTCGCTATCCTCCCTGTCGATGACAACGGTCTCGTGCCGTCCACGCAAGCGCTGGCGGGATTCCTCGCTGCGAACGATCGCCACCGGCTCGACGCCAACGGCATTCGCGAGGCCGATCAGGACCGATCCGATCGAGGAGGCAGCGGCGTTGACGGCGATGCGCATGCCCGGTCTCAGCCCGATCTTGTTGTGCAGCATCAGCCACGCCGTCATCGGGTTGACGTAGCTCGTCGCCGCCTCGAAATCGGAGAGCGCGTCCGGCACGCGCAGGCACCAGCTGGGGTCGGTGTCCTTGAATTCCTGCCACCCGCCGGCGCTGCGCACCGGCAACACGCGCGTTCCCAGCGGCAGTCCATAGACCGCTTCGCCGCAGGCTTCGACCACGCCGAAGGCTTCGAAGCCCGGAATGAAGGGCAGGGTCGTGCGGCCGGCATAGGCGCCTGATATGGTGATGATATCGGAAGGATTGATCGAGCGCGCCAGCAGCCGCACGCGGACGTGGTCGCGCCGCAGCGCCGGCAGCGGCGCCCGCTCGATCCCGACGACCTCTGGGGCCGGGCCGAATTTTCGCACGACCGCCTGATATTGCATTTGCATCCCCCACATGCTCGCGGTTAGAACAGCCCACCAATTTTGGATGATCGAATGAGCGTTGACGACAGGCCTTTAGCATCGTTCCGGGTCTCGATGCGAGACATCGACATCTATGGCCATGTCCACAATTCGGTCTATCTCGACTATTGCGAGGATGCCGTCGTCGAGTTCCTCAGGCACCGCGAGATCCTCGGCCATTTCCGCCACACCACCTCGGGTGTCGCCTATCACGTCAAGAAGGCGGAGATCACCTTTCACAACCCGATCGACGTCGACGATGTCGTCGAGGCGAAGGTCGCCGTCGAGAAGATCGGGCGCACGAGCCTCGCCTTTACGATCGAACTCTTTCGCCGGCGCGATGGCGCCCATTGCGCAACGGCCGGCCTTGTCTGGGTCTGCGTCGGCCTTTCCGAAAGCCGCCCGACGCCGATCCCCGAGGCGACCAGAGCCGCCTTGTCGCAGGGCTGATCCATGCCGATCCATGTAGAGCTTCGTCGACATGCCACAGAAAGGCCCAGCAAGCCGGCGGTGGTGATCGACGGTGGCGCGCTCGGCTACGGCGAACTTCATGCGCGCTCGCGGGCGATCTATCGCTTTCTCCAGCGGCTTCCCGGCACAAACCGCCGCACGATCGATCTGCCAGGCGTCGAGAAGCTCGTTGCGCTCAGCCTCGGCAATCATCTCGGCTTTGCCGAATATTTCGTCGCCGCCACCGCCTTGCCGAATGCCTGCGCCGTCATCGATCCGATGATGCCGGCCGAAAGGATCGAGCGCATTCTGGAGCGCCTTGCGCCCGACGTGCTTGTCGTCGACAACGAGGCGAGCGCAAGTGCGGAGATCGGCCGCCGGCTCGGCATATCGGTCGTCATCGCCGGAGCCGAGCCTTTCGATCTCACCGTACCGGCAGAGGACCTGCCGGATGATGCCGGAGGCATCTTCCTGATCGGCTTCACCTCGGGCACCACGGCCGAGCCGAAAGCCTATTACCGCTCCCGCGAGCAGTGGCGCCGGAGCCTCGACCGGGGACGGCTGGTTTTCGAACTCCAGAACGCGCCCTCGACCCTCTGTCCCGGCGCCCTGGCGCATGGCCTGGCGCTTTACGCCCTGGTGGAAGCGCTCGATGCTGGGGCGACGTTTCATTCGGTGCGGAAGTGGGATGCCGGCGCGGTCGCGCGCGCCCTCGCCTCAGAAGAGATCGAACGGCTGGTCGCCGTGCCGACCCATATAGCCGGGATTGCCCGCGCATGGGCAGGCGAGCCCGCGCTCACCTGCCTGCGCGACGTGCTGACAGCCGGCGCCAAGCTGAACCTCAACGAGGTCGAGTCCATGCGCCGCCTCTTTCCCAAGGCGCGCATCCGGGAATATTACGGCGCATCCGAGATCGGTTTCATGACGGTCTCGACGCTTGCTGGCGGCGAGACCGATTTTCCGATCGACCGGGTGGGACAAGCCTATCCCGGCGTAGAGATCACCATCCGCGACCCTGAAGAAAACGATGTCGGCATCGACGTGCCGGGCACCATCTTCGTCAACAGCGACCTGATCGCCGACGGCTATCTCTGGGGCGACGACGGCCAGGCGTTCCGGGTCACACCGGCTGGGGCGACGGTCGGCGATCTCGGCGAGATCGACGCCAGCGGCATGCTGCGGGTGATCGGCCGCGCCGGCGGCATGATGATATCGGGCGGCAACAACGTCTATCCCGCCGAAGTCGAGAGCGCGCTGAAAACCTGCCCCGGCGTCGAGGAAGCCGTCGTCTTCGGGCTGCCGGATGACTATTACGGCCAGAGGATCGTCGCCGTCGTCTCCGGGAAGGCGATCGATGCGAGAATCCTGGCGAACCATTGCGCGGGAAAGCTTGCAAGGTTCAAGATCCCCAGGCAATTCTACCAGATCGGCTCCTGGCCGATGACGAGCAGCGGCAAGATCGCGCGCGGCCAGGTGCAGGCATCGGTCATTTCGGGAGACGGCCTTGTCCTACGCCTATCAGCCTGACGAGGATTGGCAGCCGATCGTGATCGCCGCCTACCGCACGCCGATCGGCCGGGCCTTCGGCTCGCTTGCGACGGTCGCTTCCGAAGACCTGCTCGCGCCGATCATCCGCCGCATCCTTGCCGAGACAGGCATAGCGCCCGAGGCCATAGACGACGTGCTGGTCGGCAATGCCGCCGGCGGCGGCGGCAATATCGCCCGGCTCGCCGCCCTTTCCGCCGGACTGCCGATCGCCGTCCCCGGCGTCGCCATCGACCGGCAATGCGGCTCGGGTCTCGAAGCGATCATCCTGGCCGCCCGGCTGATCCAGGCAAAGGCCGGCTCCTGTTTCCTGGCGGGCGGCGTCGAGAGCGTCAGCACCGCGCCCTGGCGAGCCGAAAGGCCGAAAACCAATGGCGCCCTGCCGCGCTTTTATGCCCGCGCCCGCTTCTCCCCGGATGCGATCGGCGATCCCGATATGGGTGTCGCCGCCGAAAACGTCGCCCGCGCATTCGCCATCACACGGCAGCGGCAGGATCAATTCGCCCTGCGCAGCCACCGGCTCGCCGCCAAGGCGGCCGAAGCCGGCCTCTTCCAGCCCGAAATCGTCGAGATCACCACCCGCCAGGGGCTGGTGGAACGGGACGAATGCCCGCGCCCGACGACATCGATGGAAGCGCTGGAAAACCTCAAGCCCGTCTTCCTGGCCGGCGGCTCGGTGACGGCGGGCAATGCCTGCCCCCTCAATGACGGCGCCTGCCTGGTGCTCGTCATCAGCCGCGGCATGGCGAGACACCTCGGCATCGAAAAAGGTCTCGCCTTCATCGACAGCGCGGCGGCCGGCGTCGACCCCAACCTGCTCGGCATCGGCCCGGTCGCCTCGACCAAAAAGCTGCTGCAGCGCCAGCCCGACCTCTCGCTTTCCGCGATCGATGC
The DNA here is from genome assembly GCF_003013335.1 of Rhizobium sp. H4. NCBI lineage: Bacteria > Pseudomonadati > Pseudomonadota > Alphaproteobacteria > Hyphomicrobiales > Rhizobiaceae > Rhizobium > Rhizobium sp. H4. The sequence continues at coordinate 301 of NZ_PSOW01000021.1, read as the reverse complement.
CATCGAATTCAACGAGGCCTTCGCCGCCCAGGTGCTGGCTTCGCTCGATCAGCTCGAAATCTCTCCGGATGCGGTCAACAAGGAAGGCGGCGCCATCGCACTCGGCCATCCCTTCGGCGCATCTGGCGCGATCCTCGTGACCCGTCTCTACAGCCAGTTGGTCCGCAGCGGTACTCCCGGCGCCACCGGTCTGGCGATGATCGGCATCGGCGGTGGCATCGGGCTGACGGCGCTTTTCGAGGTGGTCCGGCTTTCGTGAGGCCGGGAGGATGCCGCAGCGTCTCGATTCCCTCTTCTCCCC
>NZ_PSOW01000020.1:0-135324 GCF_003013335.1 Rhizobium sp. H4 | reverse complement strand
GCCCAGGCTTCCTGGTTGTGAGAAACTCCAATGAGGTCTCCATGGAGTAACTCCCGTTCTTCATCCATGGAAATCTCGATCACAGACTAGGCGGCGAAGGACAATGTGGGGGGAGAACACCGGTTACGAAATTCCTGGGCTAAACACTACCGTCTTTCGGCTGAGCATAGCTACGTGGCTAGGCAGCTGGCTGAGGAGGATAGGATCGCCGGAGCGTCGCCAGTGCGGAAGGCATCCCGATTCACAAGCTTGCGGCCACCTAGGACTTCGATAGGACCGGCGTAGGAGCTACACAATGCCGGATGACAGGAGGCTAGGCGGCACCAGAGTTATACCAACACAAGGGCGGTGCGCGGCGGTTCATCATCTAATGAAAGCACGCACAAAATAGATCAACAGGCAGCGCGTTCGGTTCGAGCTTAAATCAACGATGCCCGCAGCCCTAGCCTCGTTGCTGAGGGAGCGATCACCACTGCGACGAGCTGAAACGCGCGGAAATGTTTTCAGCGCTGGCCACCAAGGATTTCCCCAGGAGCAAGCTGCAGGTTCGAAGACAGCAAGCGCGGCAACTGAAAGATCTGTGCTGGCAACGTTACGATGCGCGACTGCCAATTAGCTCAATGCAACTGAAGCGCGTCCACGGACCTTTACATCCAAACACAAAAAGCGGACTTTCGGCAAGTCTGTCAAGTTATGGGAAACTTAGCGTCAAGGTCAGGGTCATTTCCTCAACGATTTCGGAGTTTGCGTCAAGGCGGGCAGCAACCCCAGATTGGTATTTGTAAACGTTGTGAGCGGTTTACCTTTACACAGCAAGGTAGGGACGCCAAAAATGTAAAGGTGCGCCGCCGCCGCTGTTCTCTGCAGAGGCAACGGTCAGTGAAAACTCGCATGGAAAGTTGTGGCAGTGAGCATCTCATGCGCACTCAATGGTGGCGCTAGTTCAAACGCTTTTGGCTCCCTGGAAAAATTCCAGAGCCGAAGAAGACGCCACTCCTCACGGCGTTCCTCTGCCACGGCAACCTCATTGCGGCTGATATAGAACGGTGTTCGCTCCCAGCCATTCGTCGTCTTTATCTCAAGCAATCGCGCTTTTCCGTTAGGGGTAAAGCTCTCGATATCGTAGCCGGCACCATCTCCCTCTTCGTCTGAGATCCAACGCACCTTTTGAGCCAAGTCGCCACGGCCCACCGCGCTCAGCGTGGCGCGTTCATGTGCAAGGACAAGCTCTTCTCCTGCTCGCCCAAGCGCGCGGTTACGCTCATCTCTGCCAGCTACGTCAAATTTTGCGGCGATGCGCAGCATCTGCTCCAGCTCTTGTGGCTGCGGTTGATTTGAAAGCGTTGGAGGAGGCCCGATCCACAACGGCTCTGCCTCGCGGAGTTGATATGCTGAAGACGCCGTCGGCTTTCGCTCGAGGTAGGCAGGGTTGCGCATAAACCAACGCATGACGGCATCGATAAGCGATGCCTGGAAGTTGAATGCCGGCTTGTAGCCAGGGATCCAATCCTCTCCGAGGCCCTTCAGCACGGCACTGATATTCTGATGCTTGAATTCGATTGATGTGCGGGATCGACCGAGCTGCGATTGGAGGCCGCGGTTCCGTTCTGCCTTGTTGTATCGGTTGCCGGCGACGTCGGAGGCAAGCATCGCGAAATAGTCGACCACGATCAAATCGTTTTCTGTGTCAGTCCAGGGGCCTTCAGCCATGATGCAACATTGTAGGCAACATCTTCAGTTGTAATCGGAGCATAACCGCACTGATTTTAGCTGCACAACAAGGCGAAGCTCGACCGCGACGTCGTCACTCCATCGCGTCGATCAGTTCGCTCTCGTTTTGTGCGTCCACCACCTTGATGTCGTTCGCACGGAACAAATCCACAGCCTCGCGGAAAGCCTGCTTGCGTTTTGCGGAGTCGTTTGGTCCCTCGACTGCCACAACTACGTCGGGCGGAAGCTTTTCTTTGAGGCGTTGGATAGTGAACAGCCACTTGTTGCCGTGATCGAGAATGCGGGTCGGCTCGTCCTGGCCAAGGTAAATGGGCTTCAAGACTTTGAGTGGCTTGTTTTCAACAACTTCCACGAAAGGGAATTTCGCTGAATAGAGACCGTCCGAGAAGGCCATGGGTTTAAAATTCCGGCCAATGTCGCGCAACTTGAACAGGGCACGGACCTGCTTTTCGAGCAGACCTTCCCGATAAACTGCGCCAGCGAAATTCCGCCTGACGTAATAATTAAACAGGTCGTCGAGCTTAGCCTTAGGATTATCCGTCATTGCGAAGCGCACTTCGCTGAAGCGGATCATTCCCTCACGATTTTTAGTGAGCGCATGGAATAGATGCTCGGCATTATCACTCAGCTCGAACTCAAATCTCTTCTGCCCGTTGCCTATATGCCCGGCGAGATCACGGATACGTTTCAGCTCAACGTGATAGCTCTTCAATACGCCACGGGTGGTCGTAGCCTCGACAGTATCGAAGAAGCTTGTTAGCCGCCCTAAGCGCCTGTCTTCGATCTGAAAATCGAGGAAGCTCATGCGTGGCGCAACCAGCACAATACCGATATTTGCGAATTCTTCCGTTTCAACGTGAGGCTGGAAACGGATAATCGCATAGCTGACAGCATGCTTTTTCATGTTCGTTCCCAAAAGCCTGGCACTCTATAACGCTTCAATGTGTCCTCGACACGATGCAGCGACAAGGCAATGCCGATCGTGCAGGCGTCATCTACATAGTGCCATCGATCCGGGATGTCACCAAGGATCTCTGGCAGATCCAGCAAGGCCTTTTCAAACAGGGCACTGTAGTGGTTCTGCAGCTCAGGCTGACCACAGATTTCGATCAGCGCGCTCCTGAATATATGACTTTCAAGCAGTGTATGAAGTGTTACCGTTTCGTCGAACGATAGATTGTGATCAATCACGATCATCCGCCGATCTGTCTCTGACCAAAGGATGTTGGGATTGCCGCCTGTGTCACTCAGGGTGCGGTCGCCGTTCCGAATCCACCAATCGAACGCAGCAACATCGCGTTTCACCTTAACCGGCGTCTGCTGCACATTGATGAATGATATTTCGTTAGCGTTCTCAACGTTCTCAGAACCGAATAGAAGCCCGGATCCGAGGTCCCGCAAGGCTCCATTACGACCCGCTTCATAGAGCTCATGTGGAACCGTAACTATACAAAATCGCGGGATGGGCAAGCCTAGCCGACGCGCCAACTGGCCGGCGATCCATTCTTTGACCAGCGAATCGTAACCGGCTCCCCTGCCTTTGACAAAGTAGAGCTTATCGTCAGCGCCTCGGCAAATATAAGGCTCGGTAATACCCTGATCGGAACGTCTCAACACTTCGTCGATTTCGATTGGCATCAGTCCCCACGAGCACCAAACAACAAGATATTTCTAACCACACCACAGGTGCGCGTCCAACATCGAGGTCGCGCCCTTTCAACTACCCTCGCCGCGAACGTGCCATCAGCCCGGCAAAACTGGCGCTTTCGGTTATGTCGCTATCTGCGACCAGAGCGTAACCCCAGGGCTTCCCACCTGTCTCCTTGGCAAGATCGCTCGCATATTGCACCCATTTTACCGCGGCCCGAGCTTTTTCCAGCACAACTTCGTCGTCGATTTCCCTATCGGATTTGACTTCGACGATGAGCTTCTCTCCGACCGTCTCGACAACAAAGTCGGGCTCATAGGCTCTGCCGGCGCGGTATTCGATCTGGAACTGACCACTGGCCGGCTTGAGCCAACGGAGAACGTCCGCTTCAGCTATATTGTCTACCAATGCAGCGAAACGGCGCTCGGCATCTGAATCGAATTTGTGTTGTTGGTAAGGGCTCTTCTTCGTCCCGTAGAAAATGTAGCCTGAAGTGTCCGAGAGTGGTTTCGCCGCCTGAGTAATCGGCAACCTCTTCGCGATCGAGGAGATGCCGAATGCCTGCGCTCGCAGCATACGGAACGAGCGCACCATTTTGGCGCGATAATCGGCCGGCGTCTCCCTGTAATGTGCCTTCATCTGCTCGAAAATGATCTGCGCGAGTGTGCGGCCATGCGCCAGCGCCACATTCTCCACGTCTTCTTCCGTTTCGAGATAGCTGCGCAGGTGGGTGATCATCTGGCCCGCCAGCTTGAAAAGCAGATCGGCCTGGGAGTCGTAGTCCACCTGGTCCATATCGATCAGGTGCTTGACGATATAATTCCCGATTTGCCCTTCTCTCGGGCCTGCTACTGAACGCGCCAGATCCCGCTGCGTGTCATCACGGAGGTTTCGGATACGGATCTTGTCGGAAATGGGCTGATAGCGGATGTGCTCGTAGCTCGAAAGATCAAAGTCCTCGAACCAGAAGTTGACCTCACGGCTGGGCAGCACGACGATTTCGGGTATCTCGATCGTGTGCTCGGCGATGCTCGCTGCGACTACGCCGACAATTTTCTCGATGTCGCGCTTTTCGACTATTCCTTCCAGTGTGCCCTGAGCTTGGCTTTGTCGCTGTATGCGCTTGATATCCGCGACGATCTCGGCCTGCACCTCAGGCCGATTGAGGTCCTTGACCCCGCCTTGTAGAGCACGCTCATATTTCTGCGCCACCAAGTCGATCGCGGCTGCTGCGATCTTCTGATCTTCTGGATGGTCGAAAACGAAGGCTGTGCCGTCGTCCTCCATACCGTCATTCCGCTTGCCCGTAAGCATGGACTCGAAGCCTGTCGCCACTTCGACCACACGCGATCCTTGATCGGAAACATCGCCATGCTCACCGATCGTGATGGTCTTGATCTGAACAAGAGAGTCGGCGTCTTTCGCCTTCTTGATCACCTCGTCGAAGCGATCGTGTGCGATGACGGTCAGCGTATCAACGAATTCATTGCCGGTCCGCTCGCCATAGGGCAGACGCAGACCGCGGCCGAGTGTTTGTTCGGTCAGGATATCAGAGGCTGAGGCACGAAGTGGCACGATGGTGTAGAGATTGGTTACGTCCCAGCCTTCCTTGAGCTTGTTGACGTGGACGACAATCTCCGTGTTGTCGTCACTTTCCAGCTTCACCAGGCGCGAGACGGCCTCGTCGCTTTCTTCTCCCTTGAGGTTGGAATGCACCTCTATGACACGGCCCTTGTATGCTCCCTTCAGGAACTGGTCGTCTTCGATCTTGTCTTTGATCGCCTTGGCGTGTGTGGTGTCCTGGGCCACCACGAGAATGAAGGGATTAACTCGCTTGCGGCCCGTTTGGCGGGCGTAAAGATCGAGCTGGGTCTTCACTTCTTCATGGTAGTGAATGCCGTCTTCGAGCATGATCCGCTCGAGTGTGTTCTGGTCGTAGTCCTGAGGGCGGAAATCGACGCGGGTCGCGACGGCGGGTTCCTTGACGTATCCATCGGCCATCGCATTGCCCAGGCTATAGCTGAATATCACGTTGCCGAACGATTTCGACTTCGCGCCAACAGAACGCGGCGTCGCCGTCAGTTCCAATCCAAGGATCGGTTTCAGATCGCTGACGGCGCGCAGGCCGGCGCTGGCGCGGTAGCGGTGGGCCTCATCCATCAACATAACTAGGTCAGGAAGTTCGGCGAGATAATCGAAGTAGGACTGGCCAATATATTCCCGCATGGTGCGGATACGACCTTTATCCTTGTTTATCTTATCGACGTTGAAAATGTTGATAATCGCTTCGCCGCCGAACAGATCCGAGCCGCGCACGCCGCGTCCCTCTTGCCAAGTGTCGCCGGTAACAATGATCGGCGGCACTTGTGCAAACTCGGCGATACCGCGAAAAACATATTTCGGCGAGTTCTGGCGCGAAAAGTCCGCAACCAGCTTGTCGTAGATCGTCGTGTTCGGTGCCAGCACGAAAAAGTTCTTCGATCGGCCGGTGAGGTAGAGGTAGCTGATGAATGCGCCCATCAGCCGCGTCTTGCCGACGCCGGTGGCCAGTGCAAAGCAGACCGACGGAAAATCGCGTTCAAAACTCTCGACACTGGGCCAGGCCGAACTGATGGCCAACAACGTTGCGACCAGATCCTCATCCTTGCCCAGAGGAGCTGTGTCGAGCAGCTTTGCGAGGATGTGGAGTGCTTCTTCCTGAGGCTTGCGGAGCGAAAGGCGCTGGGCGATCTGACGCAGAATACGTTCAGGGTTGTTCATAGATCATTCTTCCGCAGTGCCTGGAGTGTCGAAAAGCGATGGCTCGGCATCCGGCGACGCTTTTGATTTACGGCCGCGCTTGACCGACGCGGCCGCGGCCTCATCAGCGTCGTCATCGCCCTCCTGGTCGGTGAGAGGCAGGTTTGCGATGTTGAGCGAATAGTCGTCGCGTCCCCACTCGCATTTTGTCAGGATGGACGAGGGGATCTTGACGAGCGTCAGGTTGTCGAACTTATCAGGATCGGCGTTGAAGGCCTTGCAGCAGACAAGCAGCGAGCGCTCCGGGCCGACATCCTCCGAGATCTTCCGGCAGGCATCATGCGTCAACTGCTGGGTGGTGACGTAGATGAAGTCTTTTTCGGTTGAATAGCCGTGGCTCCAGTATTCATCTGCATGCTGACTAGGTGCGTAAGTGAAGCCGAGATGTTTGCACATAGCTTGAGCCAGCATCTCGGGGCGGTATTCATTGCTAATCACCCAGTTGCCATATTTATCCTGCTCAAGCAGCGAAGATGCGAGGTTAAAATAGCGAAAACCACCGCCGCCATTCCAGCCTGCAGCCTTCGTTACTCCTCCATCGTCATCGCCTTGGATCACCTTTTTCATCCGTGGCGCTATGTGGGTATCGCTGTGAGCGCCGAGCTCAACCATTATCCAACGTCGGCCCATCTTGTGTGCGACGGCTCCCGTGGTGCCAGAACCTGCAAAGGAGTCTAGGACAAGGTCGCCAGGGCGTGTGGCTATTTCGAGCCCCCTTTTTATCAGCCGTTCCGGTTTAGGAGTGGCGAACACATTTTCCGAGTTGAAAGCCGAGGCCTCTCGCTTCGACTCTTGATTGTCTCCGACTTCCTCCCGCGGCCACCAACTTCTAGCTACCACGCCGGATTGCACCTCGTTCAGGAACCGCTTAATACGAGGGACGTTGCCGCCGTTCGCGCCGAACCATATTCGGTTATCGAGAACAAGTTCTTCAAATCGTTCTTTGCTTGTGCCCCAGCACCTTCCTTGAGTAGGCAATAGTGTCCGACCCGACGGTGTCACGATCTCATAAACATTCGGGCTGATACCAGTTCGCGCAAACTGTGCCCCACGTGCGCCGCCGGTAAGACTGATTGTAAAGTTGTCGGACATCCAAGGACCGCGCGGATCATTGTCAGGATTCAAGTAACGTGAGTCAGCTTCGTCGGTGCGCGGGAGAAGGTTCGGAGACCATTTTGTTTTGTCACGAGTGTATACCAGGACGTGGTCGTGGCTGTCCGAGATGCCTTGCACATTGGCTTGCGGCGCAAACTTCTTTTGCCAAACGACATTTGCAACGAAATTCGCTCGCCCAAAAATTTCATCGCATAGCACTTTCAGGTAGTGTGCCTCATTGTCATCAATCGTGATCCATAGCGATCCATCTTCAGACAGGAGCCTGCGGATAAGTTCCAATCTATCCCGCATCATAGATAGCCAGATAGAGTGCTCCAGCCCATCGTCATAATGCTCGAAGGCGCTACCTGTATTGTAAGGCGGATCGATAAAGACGCACTTTACCTGGCCGGAGACCTTCGGGTCACTTTCTAGGGCCTTTAGCGCCAGCAGATTATCGCCACGGATCAACATGTTGTCGAAGATGTCGCCATCCGAATGCCGCACCTCGGCGTGATAGCTCTTGGCCGGATCCTCGATAAGGATGCGCGGCTCCAGCTTCGGGCGCTCGTCCTTGCCGATCCAGGTGAGTTCCAGCTTGGTTTTCTTCGACATCAGTCTTCCGTTCTCAGTCATATCGTCCAGGGAGCCAGCGCGAATCCCTTTATGGTTTGAGTATCCTGTCTATCCTCACTGGACGCTCGGAGGAACCTAGCCAAACCGTAAACTCATCGCCGACCTTTTTGCCAAGTAGCGCCCGCGCTCGGTCTCGCTTTCGCGAAAGCTCGGATCCGTTGGAGGGCATGGGACCGGATGCTGCGACACATGGATAAAAACGCGGTTGCTGCCCCACGAAATAGCGAAGAACCGCGGTATCCCCCGGTTCCACCACTGCCTCTTTGGGGCTCTCGGCTTTCGAAAGCCTTCTTTCGGGCTGACCTTCGCGAGCAATGGATTCGATGACAGCCGTTCGCTGGCTTGAGACTAGCTCAAGCGCAACCTCGCTCCCCAACTCCTTGCCCAATATCTGCTGAGCACGCGGATCGCCGAATGACAAAAGACCGCAGGATGGATCGCTCTCCGACTGACTGATCGTATAGCGGATAAACTTGCCAGGGCCGCTATCGGTATAGCGTAGGAGGACGATATCTCCGACGATAACGCCGGCGCTCGTTACGTCCTTAAGCTCGGCTGGCAATGTCAGCTGGGAGAAATTCGGGGAAAGTGGGGGCTCAACAACCAACGTTGCGGCTGTTGCCGCGATTGCAGCTCTTTCAAGGGCTGCGTCGACCGCTAACGCCGTCTGAAGCTCCTGGAGGAGTGTGCTGGCATCGAGGGCCTCCATCGCTGGAGTTGAGGCCTCTGGTGCGTTAACGACGGCGGGTGAACGCTGGCTGTCTGGCGCCGACAAATTTGGTGCGGCGGTATTTGGTGGACGTAACTTGGCCAACCGATCCTTGGACCCTGCTTTAGGCTGGCTCGTGCCTTGGCGATTTGGTGCTCTGGTCGTTTTCGCTGTAGCTGTGCGCCCATATCGCGCTTCCCACAGTCGCGATTTTTCCGCCAGATCGCGAAAATCAGTCGTCTTGAAGAGTTCTGCCCATTCTTCCCGCGGCATCAAAGGTTCCGAATGCTTCTTTCGCTCTTCTGCCGCAATCCGGGCTGTGAGCTTGCGCGCAGCTGCATCTTCGACTGCTTTGTCCAACTCGTCGTAATAGTCCGCGAACTCCTTTCGTTTGCGGACTAGCTGATCGATCCGATGCCGCCGAGCACTATTTTCCAGCGAGCGGAGATCCTTGCTGAAGCGCTCTTGGCTAGGAAGGCCATACCGCAAATCGAACCCGGTATTTGCGACCGTGCGCACTTTGGAATACCGAGTTTGCCAATAGACCGTATAAAGCGGTCGCACACGACCATGGTTCTGAAGTGACGCCAATACCTGGGTCTCGAACTCTTCGAGCTCGTCATGGAATGTGCTCAGCTGGCTCCGGTGCCATGTGTCGGCAGCAGACTGCTTGTTTTCGATCTCTTCAATTTTCTCATCGATTGCGCGGCGTATATCCGGACGATCCCACTCTCGTCGACGCCTGGCATATAAGTCCGACAGAAAATCCTCGACCTTTGCGTAAACCTCTTGCCGACGGAATTCCAGGCGCGCAATCGCTGATGCGGTTTGCTGCTCCCTATCTTCTAGCACGCGAAGATGTGAGACGTCGCACCCGCCCAAGAAATCCCAGTAGAGAGCATCTAGTGCATCACCAAGGTCATCCGGCGGCTCTGTTACGACCTCCATGGGCAGCGCGCACTGCATCGAAAACAGAGCTTCCGCGACCCACTTTCCGAGAACCTCTCCTTCGTCGTTGATACACGCGGCGACAACAGCCCGTGTATGATCGAAATCCGTCTCCATCTCGACCTCGGCGACCGCAAGCCAGCCTGATCGGTTGAGAAGAGCCGGAACAACCCAGCCAGGCCCGACGTGGCTGTCCAGGAAGAAATGCAGTTCGACAGGGTAAACGCCGAATTCAGACGAACGATACCCGGCCCAGCCACGCATTGACTACTCCACAGACCAGCGAATGGAGAAAAGGTGCTCAAGCTCAGGTTTGCGGTTCAGGCTTTCCGAAAACTCGTCCAGCATTTCGGTGATCTTTTTGCGAATTGCCTTTCGCCGTTCGTGCTTGGAGAATTTCAGGTCGTCGATCTCGTCCTCGACCTTCTTGATCTTTCGGCCAAGTGAAAGCTTCTCTTCCATCGATATATCCGGAGAACGGCGATCTTTTCGAAGCTGCTTGACCTCGCTGTCCAGCTCATCGATCTGAGCTTCAATTTCGACTTCCATGTCCTTCGAGTAGTTGTCGAGGCGAGCTTCTTCCTCTTCAAGCCATTGGAAATTTTGCCTTTTTACGGCGTCTCCGAATTCCGCGAAGAGGCTCTCTTCGGTCTTCATCAGTGGCCCCGCGCCGCTCGGCATGTTTATCGGGCCGTCATCCCGCGCAGGCGCAGTGAGAAGCCGCTTTGCGGTGTCTACGGGAATGGCACGGCCATCGTTGGTAATGCACGAAAGCAGCAAATCTTCACGGAGATTGCCGCTGGTGTTGACGGACGCCTTGGATACGCGAAGCAGACCACTCGATCCCACGAGAGCCTGGACATCGGCGAGCTGCCCGTCAAAGGGGAATAGGCTTGGCTTGAAGGTCAAAGCTGAGGCTTGCGCAGTATGATCACGCGATCGTGCCGCGTCGGCTATCACCATGGCGGCATTTTCGTCCGTAAGGCGAAAGAACTGCCAGTCCTTCTCACCGGCGACCTGCCAGTGCGGCGTGAAAATCTCACCGGCGTGCCGGAAAGCATGATCACCATCAATGTCGAACTCTGCCGACGGAAGCTCTGCGCGTGCCATCATCAACAAGCGGCGACTAAAATCGTCGAGCGCCTGGGTAAGGCTGTTCTTGCGGGTGTTCAGTCGGGACACGACATCGGCGTCAAACTGCTCGAGAACCTTCGCTCTGGCACCTGCTACCTCGGCCGAAATAGTGTCCTGCAGCTCAGCCTGCAGGGCATCAAATGCCTCGTTGATATCTTCCGGCGTGCGGCATTCCTGGACGATGTCGAGGACCTTCTTCTCAAAATCGACACCGCGCTCGATTGTCCCGAGGACTTCGTCACTAGAACCGAAGACGCCCTCGAAAAGCTTGAACTTGTTCTGAAGCAGCTGGTGAATACGAAACTCGGCCTGGTTCTTGAGGTTGAGCATGTTGACGACGGTCACATCGATCTTCTGGCCATAACGATGGCAACGGCCGATGCGCTGCTCGACGCGCTGCGGATTCCAAGGAAGATCGAAATTGATAAGCAGTGAGCAGAATTGCAGGTTGATGCCTTCTGCACCGCTTTCAGTAGCGATGAGGATTGTTTTCTCGTCGCTCTTGAACGCATCAACGAGCGCGGCCTTCATGTCAGCTGTTTTAGACCCGGAGACGCGATCGCTTCCGGCGTGTTGAGTTTTCCAGTTCTTGTAAAGCTCTTGGCTGGCAGCGTCACTGTTCGAACCGTTCAAAACAACGATCTGCCCTGCGTAGCCGTTCACGGACAAGAGATCGGAGAGGTAAGTCTGTGTCCGAACGCTTTCCGTAAAGATGACAGCTTTTCGGGCGCCTCTCTTGGCAACAATGCCGTCTAGCACAAGGGGGAGCTGATCGATGAGCTTCTCGCCTTTCGCATTCGCGCCGATAGAACGTGCCAGATCAAGGAAACCTCGAAGCTCAACAAGCTCTGCGGCGAGTTTCATCGGATCGATCTGGGGGGCATCGTCGTCAGCCTCGTCATCCGCGCCGGCTTCTTCAACAATCTCTTCCATCGTATCGATGTCGTCGGTCATTGCTGTGTCGGCCGTCTGCATTTTCTCAAGGCGACCAATCAGCGTCTCAAGATAGCGTGTGACAGCAAATGTTGATGAACCAAGAATCTTTCGGATCTGCAGGATGACAAGCTGGTTAGCGCGATCGCCATAAGAGACCGTATCCTTGCGCTGCAAGAAGCTGGACACGGCATTGTAAAGCTTGACCTCGAGATCCGGGGGCTCAAAGTCGAAGACGACGGCGTTTCGTTTGGTGAAATTGATATGGCCGGCTTCCTGGACTTGCCGACGCAGCGTGCGGTGGCTGATTGGCTTCAGTCGCTCTCTAAGGGCTTGTGTCGAAGCTGGCGTTGCGCCAGCGCCGGTGTAAAGCTTCTTGAATGCTGCTTCCCCGCCGAAGTGATTTTCATCGATGATGGACACGATGCCGTAAAGTTCGAGCAGCGAGTTCTGCAACGGCGTTGCGGTCAGCAAGACCTTGAATGTCTCTTTCAGTGAGTCTCGGAGATCCTTCGCACGTTGGGATCCGTTCTTCTTGTAGACATTACGCAGTCGATGGGCTTCATCGAAAACGACAAGATCCCAGCGCATCATCCGAAGGTCATCTTTCTTCATAGCTGCGAACTCGTAGGACGTGATCACCACGCCTTTGACGGCCTGGAAGGGCTGCTTATTGCCAGCCTTCTTGAGGTCGCGATAACGGCCCGCCTCCATGATCGTCGATGACAATCCAAACTTCTCGATCAGCTCTTGCTCCCACTGTTTGCGCAGCGATGCGGGAGCGATGAGAAGGATGTGGCGCTTTTGTTCGGCCCATTTTTGAGCCATCACGAGGCCGGCCTCGATCGTCTTACCAAGACCAACTTCGTCAGCGAGCAGCACGCCTTTGCCGAAAGGGGATTTGAGGGCGAAGAGTGACGCCTCGACTTGGTGAGGGTTCATATCGACACGCGCTGCGCTCAGAGATCGCGTAAACGAGTCGTCATTGATGCTTTCGAGCATCAAGCTGTGAGCGAAGAAGTGGCCCTGAACGGGGGTGTAATGGGCGGCAGCAACGGAGATCGTCATATCATCCCTAGAAATTGATTCTTTTACCTATATTGCGAGTTGAATACCTAGTGTCGCAAGTGCAGTTCAAGAAATAATTGCATCAATAAGTGCGCTTCAACTAAACTGTGTCCCTGCTGCCTTGCACGCTGGGAAGCATTGTAGTTTGATGCCTTACATTGGATTGCTCTCGTTCGTCACGATCGGCCCGTGAAGAGAGGATCTGGCATCGCAGCGAGAAGTCACGCACGGATGAGCGCTTCCGAAATTTTTCTTACGGCTTCCTCATTCGTTGGCCGCTGCCTCTCAATCGATCTCGAAGTTAATCCGGAAAGAGCCTCTATTTTCGCCTTCGCCGCAGTTCGAAGCTGCGACGCGGAGAAGGCTATCTTTCGGCAAGGCAACCGAGAGGCCGCGCTCGACCGTCTGGAACGACTGGCATCCGAGGCTGACTTCCTGCTCGGCCATAACATCATCCGCTTCGATCTCCCCCATCTCGCTGCGGCCAGGCCAAGTTTCACCACGCTATCGGAAAAGCCTGTCGACACGCTTTGGTTGAACCCGCTCGCATTTCCGCGCAATCCGTATCATCATTTGGTCAAGCACCATCACGACGGTCGTCTACAGGCCGGGCATATCAATGATCCCGAGCTGGATGCTCGTTTGGTTCTGGAGGTTTTGACGAGCCAGATCGGGGCATTCGAGCGCCTTGAGAACCAAGCACCTGCGGCCCTGATCGCCTACCACTATCTAACCACCTCCAGTCCTCGAACAGACGGGTTCGATGCGTTTTTCGCGAGTCTGCGGAAGGCACCTCGTCCAGGCGTGTCGCTCGCCGTGCAGGCGGTCCGGGAACTTCTCGATGGAAATGCCTGCGCGACCCGGGTGGAGGAGGCACTGCAGCGGATCTCCTCGCCGGAACGCGGTTGGCCTATGGCCTATGCACTGTCATGGATATCTGTGGCGGGCGGCGATTCCGTGATGCCGCCTTGGGTCAGGAAGCAGTTTCGCGAAGCCTCGCAGATCGTCCGGGATCTGCGCGACACTGCTTGCAGCGATGCCGGCTGCGTATGGTGCCGCGACAAAAACGATCCCAGGAAGGCTCTTTCCCGGTGGTTCGGCTTCAATTCGTTCCGGCCGGAACCAAAGGATGAAGCTGGTCGTCCGCTGCAGGAACGCATCGTGGCGGAAGCAATGGCAGGCCGCTCCGTGCTCGGCATTCTGCCGACCGGAACCGGTAAGTCCGTCTGCTACCAAATCCCAGCTCTATCGCGCTTTGACAAGACGGGTGCGCTCGCGGTCGTGATCTCTCCGCTCGTTGCGTTGATGGCCGACCAAGTCCAGGGCCTGGCGCGCCATGGAATATCGGGCTGTGTCACGATCAATGGTCTTCTCTCTCTTCCAGAGCGGCACGACGCCCTGGACCGTGTGCGAATGGGAGATGCTGCCATGCTTCTTATCTCTCCCGAGCAGTTGCGCAGCCCTTCAGTCCGCGCCATTCTTACCCAACGTGAGGTGGGATACTGGATCCTCGACGAAGCCCATTGCGTCTCGAAATGGGGACATGATTTTCGCCCTGACTACCGGTATGTGTCGCGTTTCATCCGTGAACATTCTGGTGACCGGGAGCCGGCGCCGGTTGTCTGCCTGACGGCGACTGCGAAGCCCGAGGTGGTTCGCGACATTCGCGATCACTTCCAGGCACGGCTCGGAATGGACTTGCTGCTGCTCGACGGTGGGGCCACACGGAATAATCTCACGTTCGAAGTGCAGGAAACAAATCGCAGCCGTAAGCCCGCTGATATCCTGGAAACGATCAAACGCGCATTGCCGGAAGATGGGTTATCGGGGGCAGTTGTCTATTGCTCCACGCGAGCGGCGACCGAAAAGGTCGCAAGCTTCCTTCAGCAACAAGGTCTCTCTGCCGATTACTTCCATGCTGGCCTGACAGCCGAACGTAAGCAGGAAACGCAAGAACGCTTCCGGGTCGGCGATCTCCGTATCATCGCGGCCACGAACGCCTTCGGAATGGGCATCGACAAGCCTGATATTCGGCTGGTCGTCCACGGTGATATACCCGGCTCTCTGGAAAACTATTTGCAAGAAGCCGGTCGGGCTGGACGTGATCGCAATCCCGCGGCCTGCGTCTTACTGTTCAGCGCCGAAGATGTTGAACGGCAGTTTTCGCTGAGCGCGCGCTCCCGTCTCGCCCGTCACGAGATTGGTGGTATTCTCAAGGCTTTGCGCCGCTTGGACAAAAGCGGCAAGGATCGCAGTAGCGGGGTCATCGCCACGCCTGGCGAGATCGTGCGAGAGGACACAGCACAAGAATTCGTCCGCGACAAGACGACCGACGACACCAGGATCAAGACGGCTATTGCTTGGCTGGAAGAGGCCACCCTTCTCGCACGTGATGAAAACCGACCGCAGGTCTTCCCGTCTTCTCTCCGCGTCCGCACGATCGAGGAAGCCAAGACAATCCTGGTCAAGGCGAATATAACGGAACAGCGGCGCAAGCAGCTCCTGCAAATTGTCAGCCATCTAATGCAGTCGCCGGCAGATGCCGGCGTCTCCACTGACGATCTGTCGGGTGCGGGCGGACTCACTGGAGGAGCGCTGCGAAAAGCGCTTTCGGACCTCGAGGCGCTCGGCATTGCCAATGACGATACTGTAATTACCATCTTCGTTCATGTTGGCGCGGATGGTTCGCGCCAGAGGTTCCAGTTATCCTCAACCCTTGAAACCTCAATGATTGCGGTATTGAGGGAAAGCGCTCCTGATGCCGAGAATGGTGAAGCCTATCCGTTGCACCTCGCCGCGACCTGCCAGATACTGCGTGACCAAGGCCATGCCGGCGTGCGGCCAGACCTGATCGAGACGCACTTGCGCAGTTTCGCGCATGACGGGCGCGACGAAGATGGTGGACGCGGCAACATTCAGTTCAGCAAGCTCAACAGAGGGAGCTGCCTGGTGCGTCTGCAGCGGTCATGGGACGCCTTGAACCGAACGGCGGAAATCAGGCGAAGCGGAGCCGAGAATGTGCTGCGGCATCTCGAAAGCCTCGTGCCGAAAGGCACACGTGGCAAGGACATTCGGGTCGAAACCACGATCGGCAAGATGCAGGGCGCCATTAGGGAGGATGCTTTCCTGAAAGCCGCTATTCGGGACGAGACGAAACTTCTGAATCGCGCTTTGATGTGGCTGCACGAACAGGGTGTCGTCACCCTCGGACGCGGCCTTACGATTTTCCGCCCGGCAATCACCGTCAATCTGCGACCAGGCGGCGGGCAGTTCACACAAAAGGATTTTGCGCCGCTTGAAGAGCATTACGGCGAACAGACCCTTCAGACGCACATCATGGCCGCCTATGCCACCCGTGGGCTGGTTTCGATGCCGGAGGCGGAACGTTTGGCCTCGGATTATTTCCGCATGGAAAAGGAGACGTTCCTCAGGCGCTGGATGCCCGGCAGGGCGGGGGAACTGCGTCGGCAGAGCACGCCGGACAGCTGGCGCCAGATCGTGGAGGACCTCGGCAGCACAACGCAATTAAGGATCGTTGCCGACGATCGCGAACAGACCAATGTCTTGGTGCTCGCCGGCCCCGGCTCCGGCAAGACGCGGGTGCTCGTCCATCGCATCGCTTATCTGGTGCGCATACGACGCGAGAACCCGCACGGCATCCTCGTCCTAACCTACAATCGACATGCCGCGGTGGAGATCCGCAGGCGCCTCAAGGACCTGATTGGCGACGACGCTTTGGGCGTGACCGTGTCGACCTGCCATGCGCTGGCCATGCGGCTGGTCGGTGCACGCTTTGCCGGTCAGCTCGAGGCCGAGACCGAGCGCGACTTCGACAAAGTCGTGGTCGAGGCGACGGCGCTGCTACGGGGTGATGGCCTACCGAGGGACGAAGCAGAGGCATTGCGCGAAACCTTGATTCAGGGCTATCGCTGGATCCTGGTCGACGAATATCAGGACATTGGCCCGGAGGAATACGGCCTGATTTCGGCGGTGGCCGGCCGGTCGCTCGACGACCAGGAGCAGCGGCTCAGCCTCTTCGCTGTCGGCGACGACGATCAGAACATCTATGCTTTTGCTGGTGCATCGATCGAATTCATCCGGCGTTTCGAGGCGGACTACAGCGCCCGGCCAAGCTATCTCGTGGAAAACTACCGATCTACTGCGGCGATCGTCGCCGCGGCCAACAGCGTGATCGCTCCGGCGTTGGATCGCATGAAGGCCGACCAAGACATCACGGTCAATCGTGCCAGATTGAAGGCGCCAATTGGCGGGACCCTCGCCAGGATGGATCCCGTAGCACATGGACGTGTGCAACTTCTGCGCACCGATGCCGGCGCACAGGCGATGACCGCGGTGGATGAGCTGATCAGGCTGTCCCGCCTGATCCCCGATTGGTCCTGGTCAAACGCCGCGATCATTGCGCGGGAATGGCGGCTGCTTGAGCCGGCGCGCAGCTACTGTGAAAAACTTGGTATCCCCGTGCAGCTCGCGAGTGAGACAATGCCACCTTTCTGGCGTCTTCGTGAGGTCAGGGCCTTCGTGGCATTCGTCCGCGCTGAGCCGACAAAGAGGCTTACCGTCGCACAGATGCAGGCTTTCATTGCCGGTCAACAGCAAAACGGCTGGTGGATATTGATCTCGGATGCCCTGAAGGATTTCAGCCTGGAGCTGGATGACAAGGCGGTGCCGGTTGATGATCTCCTCGAAATGTTGGCGGAATGGGCTCGCGACGCACGCCAGGAGCAGCGAGGGCTCATGCTTTTGACGGCGCATCGCGCAAAGGGACTGGAATTCGACGATGTCGTCATTCTCGATGGCGGCTGGGAGCGCACCTCGAGGGGTGAGGACCAGGATGCGCCGAGGCGGCTGCTCTACGTCGCCATGACCCGCGCGCGCCGCAGCCTGGCAATCGCAACTGTGATGGATCGGCACGCCATTATTGGGGCGGACACAACAGGCCTACTTGAACGAACAATCATGGCAGACAGAAAACAGGGGGCAGACAGCGCTCTTCGCTACCAGCTGGCCGAGCCTCAGATGGTTGACCTATCATGGGTGGGGCGGCAGGGTGTTGACAGTAGTGCGCACCGCGCTTTGGCGCGATTGCAGACCGGTGATCGAGTTAGCTTGGTGCAGGTCGACGATCGCTGGTTCATTCTGAATGAGGACGGGGTAGTCATCGGAAGGATGGCTCAGAGCTACAAGCCGCCAGTGGGACTGCGATGCATCCGCGGAATTGCTAGAGCAATCATTCAATGGCGCAAGGTCGACAACGGTGAGGAATTTCAGGTGTCTTTGAGAAAAAATGTTTGGGAAGTGGTCCTGCCTGAATTCGTGTTTGGAGAATAACTTGCAGACGATAAGGCGCGATGAACCTCGCCACCACCCTCTAATCGAGCGCGGATGCGTGTTTCTTCGCCGAGTTGAGTGAGTAAGTTCTTAGGGCCTGACGCAGCCCGCAATGCCTGAAACGGATGGTGTCTCGATAACGAGGCAACGAAAAGCACATTGGGAGAGATAATGACACGCCATACTATAGAAGCCAGCGAGAAGCCAATCCTCGACATCTTTTGTGATAAGTATCTTTTTCGCATCCCCTCCTATCAACGACCATATGCCTGGACTACGGAGCAGGCGAGTGAGTTGCTCAACGACATTGTCACCGCCTGCGGTAGTTCCGGCGATGTTGCGGATGCAAGTCCCTATTTTTTGGGTAGTATTGTTCTCATCAAAGATCCACAGAAGCCGGAAGCTGATGTGGTCGACGGCCAGCAGCGCCTGACGACACTGACAATCCTGATGAGCGTGCTGCGCGATCTGTCTGATTCCAAGATTGCGACTGCCATACACGGTTATGTCTGCCAGACTGGTGACCCCATCAAAGGAACATCTGATGTCTTTCGGTTGACACCGCGAGAGCGCGATGCCGAGTTCTTCCGCACCATGATCCAGAATGAGGCTGCGACTGCCCAACTGCCGGACGTGCGCCAGTTCAAGGACGCTCGGGCTCGGATGGTGGAGAATGCTAGCTTCTTGCGTGACCGACTAAAAGCGCTTTCTAACGAGGAGCGGCGCAGATTGACTATGTATATCGCGCAGCGCTGCTACCTTGTAATCGTCGCCGCGTCGGATCAGGACTCTGCGTTCCGGATATTCTCGGTCATGAATTCGCGCGGCCTCGATCTTTCTCCCGCAGACGTTCTGAAGGCAGAGATAATAGGGGCTCTACCTGCGGATAAACAGGAGTCCTATACCCAGAAATGGGAGGATATGGAGGATGAGCTGGGGCGGGCTCGTTTCGCCGAGTTATTCGGTCATATCCGCATGATTCACCGCAAGCAGAAGATGCAAGGAACGCTGATAACTGAGTTCCGAGAGTTTGTGCCCACCCGAAAGACGCCGGCAATTTTCATCGATAACGAGCTTTCGCCCTATACTGATGCCTATGAGGAAATAACCGACCGGGCGTTCTCAAGTTACAAGAATGCCGATGAGATAAACCGGCAGCTAACGCATCTTTCCAGGTTGGATAATTTCGATTGGCAGCCGCCATCAATTGAAGTGATCGCTCGTCGGCGCGACGATCCTGATTTCATTCTGCGCTTCCTGTCCGATCTCGAGCGTCTCGCCTATGCACTCTTTCTGATGCGTAGCGATCCTTCTGAGCGCATCCGTCGGTATGGCCGGTTGCTCTCCGCGATCCAGGCCAGTGACGACCTATTCGCAGCCGAATCCCCGCTACAACTCGATGAGAGCGAAAAAGCACAAGTTCGAAAGGCACTCTCAGGCGATATCTATTCGATCACCCGAATTCGCCTTCCACTCCTTCTTCGCCTAGACGAGTTACTCTCGGGCGGCAGTGCAGTCTACAGCTCGCCAGTGATTAGCGTTGAGCATGTTCTGCCTCAAAATCCAGCAGTGGGAAGCCAGTGGCTGCTTGATTTTCCGGAGCTGGATGATCGGTTACAATGGGTTCATAAGCTTGCAAATCTTGTGCTCTTGACGCGTCGAAAGAACTCCCAAGCGGGCAATCTCGAGTTTTCTGAGAAAAAAGAGAGATATTTCTCAACCAGCGCGGGCGTCTCAAATTTTGCCATTACCAGCAAGGTGCTGTCACAGGCGAAATGGACACCCGCAGTGCTTGAGACCCGCCAAGCAGAGCTAATCAGCGCTATCGAGAAGCTATGGCGTCTTTTGTGAGGCGGAAGGTCTCATTTCACTCATCGATCGCCGGGGCAACTCAGAACGCGCCGTAGTGCGGGTTGTCCCGGTAGGTTGCGTCCGCGGACCGCGTTAGGGCGTCAATGGCTGCCTTGCGAGGCTTGCGGAGGGCAGCTGCAGTCCAGGGCTCTCCTCGGCTGGTCTTCACGGCAATTCCGTTCAGCGCATCCACCAACGCCGGCAGAGAGAAGCTCCGCCAGCCGTTGGCCTCGATCAGTTTAGCGATCTCATTGACCTTTTCTTCAGCCCGGCGCTTGTTCGCATCAGCACCGCGCCTCTGGGCTTCAGGGAGGTTCTTCCGATTTCCGAGGAGCGTGCCGGAAGCCTTCTTCTCATCGAGCGCCTGCTTAGTCCTTTGCGAGATCCTATCCCCTTCAAGCTCAGCTCGGGCGACACGACTGGCAAGCACCAAAGGATCCCTGGTGCGCTCGTCGGAGACAGACACGATTGCGACCTTCCTTTCGCGCATGATGTGCTCCACGGTCTCGGTGTGCCGAGACAGCCGATCGAGACCGTCCACAAGAAGGCCGACGTTGTTCTTCTCTGCGAAGTCCAAAGCCTCGGTCAGGCCGTCTCGGAGCGCGAGATTTTTAGCGCCTCGACCGCTTGCTACATCTTGGAACCATTCGATGATCTCGACGCCAGAAGCATTAGCATAGGCGCGGATTGACGCACGCTGAGCTTCAAGCCCGATGCCTACTTCTCCCTGCCTTTCGGTTGATACGCGAATGTATGCGACTGCCTGCTTGGACATGCGGTAGGTGACCATGTGTCGTAACGCTCGTTTAATGCGGTTGATGTGACCAAGACTATACGACCCCTTTTAGATGTGATCAGGTCTTGAAGTGTGTGAGCAACTCTAAGTCGGAAGCTGGGTTTCCGGCGCGTATCGCCAGCTCTCTCCCGAGCTGCATACGGTCAATCCCTAGGATCGCTGCCGTTCCCCAAGCCCGCACCGTGCTGCACGATGCAAGCGTCGGCTTAGCCAGGAACGTTAACCGCTGACCAGCTAGCAGCGGATAACGGCGTGCGCCGGCGCTCGCGTTAGTCACGCCTCGGAGAGAGCCTTTCTCAATGCGTTGAGGTCGGTCTTGAGGATCGCGTCGCGCAGAAGCGAGAACTTATCCCCGAACCGCTTCTTGAGGTGTCCAACGATCTTCTGGGCGCGAAACTCTTGCTCTTGCGCGATTGGAGGCGACTGAGCACCATCTCCATCCTGGATTGCGTTAGCGGGAGCTTCGGTCGCTAAAGCTCGGTTAAGCGAAGCCACCACGTCATCCGGCACGGAGACATCAGACGGCTTTTGGGGACTGCCGGCGGTAATTCTCTCATCCGCGCTAGCCTTCTGTGGAGTCTCGTTCTTAATCGCGGCAATCTTTTTCTCGATCTGCTTGGGGGAGGGTTTCTCGCCCCGCTTTATCTCGTCAATTACCGACTGCCTGAGCGCGTCCGGCGTGCTCTTTGCCGCAAGCTTATAGACCGTGGACGGAGGCAGAACATCAATGACCTGCGGCGTTAGGCCGAACGCGGTTGCCGAGTTCATGTAGTTCTGCGCGGTCCGCTCCTTCCAGCCGAAATGAAATTCCAGCCACTTTCCGAACTTGCCGTGACCGAGCTCTTTCTTGACAACCAGGAGTTCCTTGCCAGTCTCGATGGTGTGAACCTTAAGGCGATTCCGAATACGCTTGGCGGTTGCTTCCGCCTCCTTCGCAACGGCGGCCGAAACACCGGAATAGTCGAAGGCATAGACCTCAGCAGCCCTGCGCTTCGCCTTCGGTAGCGCCACAACATTGTCGACGGACCTGGGCAACTGCTCTGCAGGCGCTGTCGTGGTCGGTGCAGAGAGGTCGAGTTCTGTCAACTCGACGTCATTGAAACGGGAAAGATAAGTCATCGAATAACTCCTTAGAAAGTTGTTCATTACAAAACCGCAACCAATGCGGTTTTAGCGCTCCGCTCGCATATTGAAGATTAGGAACTAGCCCGCGGCCTTGGTCTGAGGGAGGGTCCGTCTAACGCGCTTGTTCAGGTTGTGGCGCATCTTTTTCAGACGCTCCAACTCATCCAACGAGGCCTTCGAGTTCGGACCCGTAAGGCCGGATCGTTTGACCTCATCGATCCGCGCTTCGATTTCGCTCCGCTTGAAATCAGAGATGTCGCGTGCAAGCGTATCGACAACGTCCTCCAGCACGCTCAGGACAAGCTCAGCTTTGCCAAGGGAGTTAAAGGCTGCGGCCTGATCGTCTTCATCGATCTCGGACGGATCGAGCGGCTCGATGCCGTTGTCCTCGCTAAAGTCCCACCATTTGCTACCGAGGATCAGGTAGTGGCTACCAAATCCGGTGCGATTGCCCTCTTTGAAGAAATCAGAAAACGCCTTTCGAAATACCGATGTATTTAGCTGTCGCTCCCGCGCCAGTTCCTCATCTCGTTCCCGTTTCCGCGCTTCTCGCTTATATTCGGCCCAACTCTTTCGCATGCCGGTCTCCTTTCGTTGGACAGACAATGTCCAAGGACGTTGGACATCTCAAGTCCAATCATCCGTCCAAATCGAAGGCAGAAAGCAGCGCGAGCCAAAATTGAACGAGGAGCACTAGGCGCCATGAATGGCTCTTCGCGGTCGGATTAGAGCCAAAAAGGAGGGGTGGAGAAGGCGCCATTGGATTTCCAGGCCCAACGTTCCGCCGGTCGTTCCCTAGGATCGCTGTCGTTACTCGTCCTGACGCCAGCTAGGTTTCTCTCACACTCGAGGCAGACGAGCGGCTGCGTAAATAGCTACGCAGCCGTCGAGCTATTTAGCTTCGGGAACGATGCCTGCGGCGGGTGACATCATATATTCGCCCAGAGTAAACAAGAAGCCGAGGCCGAGTATAAGGAAGATCACCATCAAGCCAAGGCTGACGAACGCGCGCTGGCCATCACTACGGCCTTCATTTATCCGATCCGTAAAGAGATGGACCGCCGCAAGGCCAAGCACCAACATCATAAACGCCATGGCGACTTCCAATGCGGTCATGCAAAACCACTTGAATCCGGCGACACCGGAATTCGTCTTTATCACCTGAATAGCAAGCAGCAGCCCGCCCGACCAGACCGCATTGTTCCACAAGGAGGCTATGCTATCCACTTGTGCTGCGGCGTTGTCGGTCTCTGCAAGCGTGGTTCGGGGTTTAATAACAAATGCTGTCGTCGCCCTTATTGCGTGTTCGGTTTTGGGCCAGGCGGCTGAAAATTTCGATTTCCAACTCATGATGATCCAATCTGGGATTGCTAATTCGCAGACGCTAAACCGAATTCGTTATCATCATCTTCACCGGCGAGCATGGCGAGGCGCATTGCGAGCGTCCGTCTGAACTTCAGGTCAGCGGTCGATCCCTAGGATCGCTGCCGTTCCCCATTCCCGTTCCATATAGCCGCGCCCTGACCGGGACGGGTAGGATCTCGCCGAATTGGCGTAGCGTTGGGGTGAATCGACCACGCCGGCTGGTCTCGGCGCATGCTGCTTTCGCTCTCGATTCTTCTTTTATAACGAAGAGCGTCCTGGATGCCGGCAGGTTATTGTCCGGAACTTTGGGATGCGATAATGAAGCCTCACAACTGGGGCATCAAATGGATTTGGACGAGAGATACGGCGAGTGCCTGCAATTCCAACGAGACGCTAGCCCTGTTGAGCTAAGCGCAATGCCTCGAAGTCTTCAGGTTCTCACCGAGGAAACGGCACCGGCTTTGAAGAGCCTCATCGACGCAGCTTCATCTCAACCATTGGCCGAGGTTGTTTACGCAACCTCGCCTATTCTATGGCTAGTGGACGAAGCTGGAAACATACGGTTCGCTATGGAAGAGGTGCTAAATCGTGAGACCGGAAATCTCCATTTCATTCTCCCGAGGAATGGCCCACCACTTCGGCCGTTCGAAGCGCGATTGGGCCATCCATCGCTTCTTGAGCCAGGGAACCCTGAAACAAAGGTAGCGAGGATCGGCGGAGAGCTGTTCTATGCCCCAATTAGGGGAAGAAGCCCGTGGGTGCTGAGCAACAATTCTGGTCGTTACGGAAAGAGACCCCATATTCGACGTGAGCATCTGGAGAACGTTAACGAGGTCTTTGCCGGATTCGGCATATCGTTGCGCACGTTTTTCGTCTACACTCCAGATGAATAGGAGTAAGCGATGATTGATGTCGCAAATCTAAGACCTTCGGATATCGAGACGCTCATCGAAGAAGGTCTATCGGGGCCAACGGTAGATGCCATCCTTAGCGGCATAAGCAGGATGGTGAAAGAAGTGCACCCTGACGGTGGCGCGGATAGCGACCGTATTCACCTGACTGCAAATATGCTCGCAATGGCAGGTGTTTGGAAAGCTATTCAACCCGCGGAATTAGCGCGCGCGCTTGACGGTGGGCAACATGAAAATATTGTTGTTTTCCTCGAGGGCCTTCCTCCGAAGTATAATCGTGAAGTTGCATATGAGCTGATCACCGGTGGCGATAAAGTCAACGTTCCCATTAGCGACGGAGTTAAGCTCGTAGGCGTCGGTTACGGCACCAACACGCTACTGTCTGAACTGGGTCACCTGGGGCTTTCAGGGGTTCACCTGTGGGCAGGGTTGGACAGCGGCCAAGTTAGCCAAGGTCCTAGACTCGAGTGGCGTGTGGATCCACAGACGCTAGTAGTTACTGCGAGCGGTTTTGGTTCCGGCAATATGCCGGTTGAGAGAAGTAGCGACATAGGCCGATTGAAGCCAACCGTAACGGTGACTAGAACTAGACCACAGGCGAAGCCGCGAAACGTCAGTTAGTCCGTCCCAATAGGGGTCCGCCGCCGACAAACAAAAAAAGCGGGCACTGAGGCCCGCCTTCTCGCAGTCAGCTCGGTCTTACTTGATATTGAGGAACGGCGTCGCAGAGCCCGGAATGATCGAGGTCGACAACTTGCCATCCCACTTCTGAGCCTTCGTCAGCTCGACCAGGTTCGGCGCGTATCAGCTGGCGTAAGCGCGCTATCTTTGACTATTCTGATAGGCTCAGGAGAATTGCACAAAAGAACCCATCAGGCCGTCGGCGGGCAAACCGATGATGGATGGTAAAATTCGTCCGAGCGGGAATCATGGACGCGAATGAAGACCTTCCAGGAGCAGGAATGCGACCCACGATTTTTTTACGCGACAATCCGACGATGGTCCGGGAAAATGATGCGGATAACTGTTCCGGTTGGCTTAGGGCTTAACTAGTTAAGCGACTGAATAATAACGGAAAACAAGATTTGGCTGGGGAACCTGGATTCGAACCAAGATCGACGGAGTCAGAGTCCGCTGTTCTACCATTGAACTATTCCCCAGCAAGGGCGAACCGGCGGGCGGTTCGGCTGGTGTGCGGCGCTTATAAACAAAAGCCCGCCGATTGCAAATACCTGTTTTGAAAAAAAACGGCCGTCTCGGCCAGGGCCGAAACTATTCTGCAAATCCCTCTCCCAAAAAAGAATTTGGTGATTTTGGCGGGCGCTGATATTCTTGCGGCAACGCAAAAATCGAATGAGCGCCTGCTGCATACCTCAGGGAGTTGCGCGGCGCGATGGAAAAACAACGTGGAAGACCCCGAAGGCGGCGTAAAGCCGCAATTTGACGGGGCGTTGGCGGCAGGGCGCAAGGACGGCAAGAAGTCCAGGCGTCGCAAGGGCAAGCGCGGCGGGCAAACCCGCAGCGCCGCTCATCCCGCTTCGCATGAGCTCTCCGGCAATGCCGGGCAGCCAGCGCGCCCAATGGAAGATGCCGCCGGACATCCGGCCCGCAAGCGCAAGCGGCGCCGTCGCGGCGGCCATGGCGCCTTGCAGGAGGGCGCACCTCAACCCCAGCCGATGGAACAGACGGGCGTTGCGGCCAATGCCGCCCGGTCCGATGGCGATCCGCCGTCGAGCCGGCGCAACCGCCGCAAGCACCGCGGCAAACGCGGCCTGCAGGGCCGGCCGCTGACATCGGCAAAGCCTTCCCATATCCAGGCGCAGGAAAACAGGGTTGAAGAGACGGCGCGTGCCGCCGTCCCGCGCGACATGCAGAACGGCGCCGGCGCCGGCCGCAAGGGCCGCTCGGAGAGCCACGCGCGCCAGTCGGATCGCCAGCCCGGCGAATATGCCTGGCCGGAAGAGCTTTATGCGGCTCTCGATCTCGGCACCAACAATTGCCGTCTGCTCATCGCCCAGCCGACCCGTCCGGGCCAGTTCCGCGTCGTCGATGCCTTTTCCCGTATCGTGCGCCTCGGCGAGGGCCTTGCGGCGAGCGGCCGTCTGTCTGACGAGGCGATGGAAAGGGCGATCGAGGCGCTGAGGGTCTGCGCCTCCAAGCTCAGGAGCCGGGAGATCCGCCGCATGCGGCTGATCGCCACCGAAGCCTGCCGCCAGGCGGTCAATGGCGAGGAATTCCTTGGCCGCGTCGTTGCCGAAACCGGCCTCGAGCTCGAAATCATTGATCGGGAGACCGAGGCGCGGCTTGCCGTCTCCGGCTGCTCTTCGCTGGTCGGTCGCGAGACACGCTCCGTCGTGCTCTTCGATATCGGCGGCGGCTCGTCGGAGATCGCCGTCATCCGCATCGGCGACAATCGCTTCAGCCGGCTCGCCAATCACATCACGCATTGGACGTCCCTGCCGGTCGGCGTCGTGACGCTGTCGGAGCGTCACGGCGGGCGCGATGTGACGCCGGAGCTTTTCGAAGGCATGGTGCGCGAGGTCGAAGGCATGCTCGGGAGCTTCGATTGCCCCGAGATCGAAATTGTCCAGACCGGAGATTTCCACCTGATCGGCACGTCGGGCACGGTGACGACGCTTGCCGGCGTCCATCTCGACCTGCCGCGTTATGACCGGCGCAAGGTCGACGGCATCTGGCTGTCGGACGACGAGGTCTCCGCCATGCAGGCAAAACTTCTCTCCTGGGATTTCGACAGCCGCGCGGCCAATCCCTGCATCGGACCGGACCGGGCCGATCTGGTGCTCGCCGGCTGCGCCATCCTCGAGGCGATCCGCCGCCGCTGGCCGAGCCCGCGCATGCGCGTTGCCGATCGCGGCTTGAGGGAAGGCCTGCTCACCGACATGATGGCTGATGACGGCGTGTGGCGGCGCAATCGCAATCGCCCCGGCCAGCGTGCGAAATGAGGGGAAGGGCATGACCAAGGCACCGATCGCGGGAAATCGCACCGGCCGCAAGCTCGGCCAGCGCGTCAAGAACAAGAAGATGAAGGCCTCCTCCCGCCAGTGGCTGCAGCGCCACATCAACGATCCCTATGTGCAGCGCGCCCAGCTCGAGGGCTATCGCGCCCGCGCCGCCTTCAAGCTGTTGGAGATCGACGAGAAATACCACATCCTGCGCGGCGCCAAGCGCATCATCGATCTGGGTGCGGCGCCCGGCAGCTGGTCGCAGATCGCCGCCAAGGTTACCGGTTCGACCGATGAGGATGTCCGTGTCGCCGCGATCGATTTCCTGGAAATGGCCCAGCTTCCCGGCGTCAAGATCCTGCAGCTCGATTTCCTTGATCCGAGTGCGCCGGAAAGGCTGATGGAGGCCGTCGGCGGCACGCCCGATCTGGTCATCTCCGATATGGCGGCGCCGACCACCGGCCATCACCGCACCGACCACCTGCGCACCATGCATCTGTGTGAAGTCGCGGCCCATTTCGCCATCGAGGTGCTGGGGGAGGGCGGGCATTTCCTCACCAAGACCTTCCAGGGCGGCACCGAGCGCGATCTGCTCACCCTGCTGAAGCAGAATTTCCGCCAGGTCGTCCACGTCAAGCCGAACTCGTCGCGCGCCGAATCGGTTGAGATGTTTTTGCTGGCCAAGGGCTTCAAAGGCCGCAAGGCGGAAGGTCAAGCAGAGGAAGCTTGATCTCCGGCCGATCCAGGCCGATGATGACGATCCCATGCTACTTTACGTCACGCTCGGAACCAACGACCTTGATCGCGCAGGGCATTTTTATGATGCCGTTCTGCCTGTGCTCGGCTATCGCCGCCAGCATTATTCGCAGGAGGAGATCGGCTATTCCGCCGACGGCGATACGCGCTGCCGCTTCTGGGTGGTAACGCCCTTCAATCGCCGCCGGGCGAGCGCGGGCAACGGCGCCATGGTCGCATTCACGGCCGAAACGCGGGCGGCCGTCGATGCCTTCCATGCGGCGGCGATCGCGGCAGGCGCCGCCGATGAAGGCGGGCCGGGCCTGCGCTCCTACCATGCCCATTTTTATGCCGCCTATGTCCGCGATCTCGACGGCAACAAACTCTCTGCCGTCTGCGAGAGCCCTGAATAGAAAGCTTATTTCACGGCTTGCTGGTCGGCCTCGATCGCTCCCGTCAGGCGCCTTGCGCGGTGTCCGGAAACCAGCGCGCCGGCGTTGCGGTCCATCCTGATGAAGGGGATGGTCGCAATCACCGTCAGTCCGGCGATGATGTAGAAGGCAAGGTGGAAATCGGCCACCTGCAGCGCCTCGCCCCTGATATAGATCGAGCTTTCCAGGATCGCGGCCGCGACCGCGACGCCGAGCGCCAGGCTGATCTGCTGCATCACCGAGCTCATCGAGGTTGCCTGGCTCGCTTGCGCATCGTCGATATCGGCAAAGGCCAGCGCATTGACGCCGGTGAACATGAAGGAGCGCGAGAAGCCGCCGATGAGCAGCACGCCGATGATGACGAGATGCGGCGTTGCTGGTGTGAACAGGCCGGTAATGACGGTGACGACAGTCGTTACCATGGCGGCGCCGATCAGCGTCGTGCGGAAGCCTATGGCTGCGAAGACGCGCTTTGCCATGAATTTGGTGGTGATCGCGCCGATCGCGCCGGCAAAGGTGATGAGGCCGGATTGGAACGGCGTCAGACCGAAACCGAGCTGCAGCATCAGCGGCGTCAGGAACGGCATGGCGCCGACGCAGATGCGAAAGAGGTTGCCCCCCGTGGTCGAAACCCGGAATGTCGGGTTCTTGAACAGGCCGAGGTTAAGGATCGGCGCCGGGTGGCGCTTCGCATGGCTGACATAGAGGAAGCCGCACAGGAGACCGATGCCGGTGGCGGCAACGCCGATGATCGGCGGCAGGGCCGGCAGGCTGACCACCGACAGGCCGAAGACGACGCCCGCGGCCGAAAACGAGGTCAGCACGAAACCGGTAAAATCGAGCTTCGGCGGGGCTGTCGCCTCCACCTCCGGCAGGAAGATCGTCGCCAGCCATATGCCGATGATGCCGACCGGCACGTTGATCAGGAAGATCCAGTGCCAGCTGAAATAGGTGGTGATGAAGCCGCCGAGTGGCGGGCCGGTGAGCGGGCCGACAAGGGCCGGGATGGTGAGCAGCGCCATGGCCGAGACCAGATCGCTTCGCTGTGTCGTGCGCACCAGCACGAGACGGCCGACCGGCGTCATCATCGCCCCGCCCATGCCCTGCAGGAAGCGGGCAAAGACGAATTCGACGAGGTTGGAGGAGATGGCGCAGAAGATCGAGCCGATGACGAAGACCGATATGGCGAGACGGAAGATCTTCTTGGCGCCGAACCTGTCGGCCATCCAGCCGCTGACCGGAATGAACACCGCAAGCGCCACCATATAGGAGGTCAGCGCCAGCTTCAGCGTGATCGGCCCGACATTGAGATCCGCGGCGATCGCCGGCAGCGCCGTCGAGATCACGGTGGAATCCATCTGTTCCATGAAGAGAGCGACGGCGAGGATCAGCGGGACGATGCGGTTCATAGGCGGGTGCCTTGAGGGCGCGAGATCAGGGCGGGAAGGCCCGTGTTGTTTAGTACCAGTTCAGGGAGCTGCCAATGCTCAAATCCGGTTCGATGCGATCTTTGCTTCACGTCTGCGTGAGGCGGCTTGTCCGACAAGGTCCGCTATCAAGATTGACCTATGTCTACGCTGCCGGAGCAAGAAATCCGGCAGGGTGTCATCGGTCGCAGAGCGACAAGAGCGCGTCATGGGGATGGATATATGGCAATTTCAACGCAAATGACACGGCGCACGCTTTTTGCCGCAAGCCTCGGCCTACTGGCGGCGCCGGCAATTTTGAGAGAGAAGGCCGAAGCGGCCGTCACTGGAGCAAGCAGACGTATGGATATAACGCCTTTACCCGAAATCAATCAGTTCAAGCTCGGTTCCTATAAGTTCACCGTCGTCAGGGACGGGATCAATATCTCCGAAAAACCTTTTGAGACCTACGGCACCAATCAGGATCCCGAAACCGTCCAGGCGCTGCTGACCGCAAACTTCCTGCCGGCCGACAAGCTCCTGAACGGCTATGCGCCTGTTCTTATCGACACCGGTTCCGATCTCATTCTCGTCGACACCGGCTTTGGCGCGGGTGGCCGCGCCCGCGGGCTAGGAAAGCTCACCGAGGGCCTGAAGGTGGCGGGATATTCACCCGAGGACGTGACCCTGGTGGCTCTGACCCATCTGCACGGCGATCACATCGGCGGGCTGATGGAAGAGGGCGCGCCCGCCTTCAAGAATGCCCGTTATGTCATCGGTGAGGCCGAATATGATTTCTGGTCGAACACCGCGCGCGAGGGCACACCGGCCGAGGGTGGCCACAAGGCGGTGCTCGCCAATGTGGCGCCGCTCGTCGAAAAAGCCACCTTCATCAGGGACGGCGCCAGCGTCGCGCCGGGCATGACCGCGATGCTGGCAGCCGGCCACAGCCCTGGGCACATGGTGTTCCACGTCGAATCGGAAGGAAAGCGCCTGGTACTGACCGGCGATACGGCCAACCACTATATCCTGTCGCTGCTGCGGCCGGATTGGGAGGTGCGCTTCGATATGGACAAGGCGCAGGCGGCCGCCGCCCGCCGTAAGGTTTTCGACATGATCGCGGCCGACAAGATCGCCTTCCTCGGCTATCACATGCCGTTCCCGGCGGTTGGTTTCGCCGAGAGGCAGGACGGCGGCTATCGCTTCGTGCCGAAGACCTATCAGTTCGATATCTGATCGAAAGCGGCTCTGGTTTCCCGGAATTGCTCTTCGTGCATGGCACCCATGACGAGCCCGGCGAATATGCCGGGCTTTTTGCTATTTCCTTCCTGTCATAGACGTGTTACCAGCCCTCGCCAACTTCCAAGCAACTCATGCACACCGCCGGGGCGGACGATTCGTTTCCGGGACGGGTTGCATTTCTCTTAACTGAAGGAATTTGGCCATGGCCCGCATCATAGAAACGGCAACCGGCGCGGACGCGCTCACTTTCGACGACGTGCTGCTGCAGCCCGGCCATTCCGAGGTTATGCCCGGCCAGACGAACATCGCGACACGCATCGCCCGGGACTTCGACCTCAACATCCCGATCCTCTCTTCGGCCATGGACACGGTCACCGAAAGCCGGCTGGCGATCGCCATGGCTCAGGCCGGCGGCCTCGGCGTCATCCACCGCAACCTGACGCCGGTCGAGCAGGCCGAAGAAGTCCGCCAGGTGAAGAAGTTCGAAAGCGGCATGGTCGTCAATCCGGTCACCATCGGGCCGGACGCAAAGCTTGCCGAGGCGCTCGGCCTGATGAAGTCGCACGGCATCTCCGGCATCCCGGTCGTCGAGAAGTCCGGCCGCCTCGTCGGCATCCTGACCAATCGCGACGTTCGCTTCGCCTCCGATCCGGAGCAGAAGATCCACGAGCTGATGACCAAGGACAATCTGGTCACCGTCAAGGAAAACGTCGATCAGCAGGAGGCCAAGCGCCTGCTTCACTCGCACCGCATCGAAAAGCTGCTGGTCGTCGATACCGAAGGCCGCTGTGTCGGTCTGATCACCGTCAAGGATATCGAGAAGTCGCAGCTGAACCCGAACGCCTCCAAGGATGCGCAGGGCCGGCTTCGCGCCGCCGCCGCCATCAGCGTCGGCGATGACGGCTTCGAGCGCGCCGAGCGGCTGATCGAGGCCGGCGTTGACCTCTTGGTCGTCGATACCGCCCATGGCCACTCGCAGCGCGTGCTGGATGCCGTCACCCGGGTCAAGAAACTGTCCAACTCGATCAGGATCATGGCCGGCAACGTCGCCACTTATGACGGCACCAGAGCGCTGATCGATGCGGGCGCCGATGCCGTCAAGGTCGGTATCGGCCCGGGTTCGATCTGCACGACGCGCATCGTCGCCGGCGTTGGCGTTCCGCAGCTCGCCGCCATCATGTCGGCCGTTCAGGCCGCCCAGGATCAGGATGTGCCCGTCATCGCCGACGGCGGCATCAAATTCTCCGGCGATCTTGCCAAGGCGATCGCCGCCGGCGCTTCCGCCGTCATGATCGGCTCGCTGCTTGCCGGCACCGATGAGAGCCCGGGCGAGGTCTATCTCTACCAGGGCCGTTCCTTCAAGGCCTATCGCGGCATGGGCTCCGTCGGGGCCATGGCCCGCGGCTCGGCCGACCGTTATTTCCAGGCTGAGGTGCGGGACACGCTGAAGCTGGTGCCTGAGGGCATCGAGGGCCAGGTTCCCTATAAGGGGCCGGTCTCGGCCGTCGTCCACCAGCTCGCCGGCGGCCTCAAGGCGGCCATGGGTTATGTCGGCGGCAAGGACCTGAAGGATTTCCAGGAGCGGGCGACCTTCGTGCGCATCTCCGGCGCCGGTCTTCGCGAAAGCCATGCGCATGACGTGACGATCACCCGGGAAAGCCCGAACTATCCGGGCGCCGGTCTCTGATCATGAAGGCGGGCAGCGGGATTCCGCTCTGGATTTTCACGCTGCTCGCCGCTCTTTGCCTGGCCGTGCTCGCCTGGACGACCTTCGGCTTCGTCGTCCCCTTCAAGCATGAAACCGGCCAGGCGGTGCTTGATACCTATTTCGCCGGTTACGACGAGTCGGCCGTCTTCCACGTGCAGAAGCTGCTCGATGAGAACGAGACGGCGGCGAGACTGCTCAGCGCCATGTATTTCGGGCCGGAGCTGATCTTTCCGGCGCTGCTGACGGCGCTGCTGTTCCTCGCCTTCCTCAGGCTCGGGCCCGTCGGCGCCTGGTTTGGACGATCGCTGCATCCGCTCGTGGGCCGCGCGGTCTATCTGCTGCCGTTTCTCTACGGCCTTGCCGACTACGGCGAGAATATCTCAAGTCTGATCGCCTTCGGCGACGGTGGATCTGCAAGTCTGGCAGCAGAGCTGTTGCCGTGGATGACCCGGCTGAAATTTGCAAGCCTCGCCATTTGCTTCATCCTCCTCGCCCGGCTTGCCATCCACCGCTGGCTGTCGCCGCGCCAGGACTGAGACGCGGCCTCAGCCGCTGGCATCCTGCTCCCCTTTCGGCTACTCCTCGCAACGACTGCGGAAACGGAAAGGACTTGAGGGAGCATATGACCGGCTATCAAATCTTCTGGCCACTGCTTGCCCATGTGGCCCTGGTCTATGGTCTTTATGCGCTTCTAGGGCAGCGGCGCGCAAAAATGGTCCGCGCCGGCAAGATCGCGAAGTCGGATTATCGCGAAAATCGTGACGAGCCGGCCGAAAGCCTCGCCGTCAAGAATTGCCTCGCCAATCAGTTTGAACTGCCTGTGCTCTTCTACGCCTGCTGCATTCTTCTCTATGTCACCGAGGCCGACAATCTTGTCGCCGTCGCGCTCGCCTGGCTCTTCGTCGCCCTACGCTACGCCCATGCCGCCATCCACGTCACCAGCAATGATCTGCGCTACCGCAGCCCGATCTTCGCCGCCGGTTACCTCGTGCTCGCCGCCATGTGGGTCTGGCTCGCCGGGTGGATGGCAATGGGATAACGCGCGGCGACCCACGGCATAACTCCCTGAATGGGAACCGATTCAAGAACAAAATTATGCATAAATTCAAAATGTTGCAGCATGCCTGGCGCGTCTGGAAAGACACGCGCGCTGTCGTCGAAGAATAATCTCAGGAACATGGTTACCAATATTTAAATTGATTCGTCTATTTCTGCGCGAGCGAGTGATGGCGGGGACGATTTGCGAGCGAGGATGGACGAGAGGACAGGCGGGGCGGCGATCCATCGCATGGCCATGCTGCGACTTGCGGGCTCGGCGAGCACTGCGGCGCTGGCGCTGATGCTGGCAGCAGAGCCGGGATGGGCGCAGCAGATCATTACCGGCAACGACACGGAGATCGTCGACGGCAACGACCCTGGCGGCACCGGCCCGGGCACGCAGCCGGCTCCCTGGACCATCAACACCGATCTCGTCATTGGCGATCAGAATGGCGACGATGCGACCCTCATCATCCGCAATGGCGGCGCAGTCAGCAATGATACCGGCGTGCTCGGCGTCGATCCCGGCGCCAGCGGTACGGTGACGGTCACCGGCTCGGGCTCGAGCTGGAGCAATTCCGACGACCTTTATATCGGCCATCAGGGCACCGGCGTGCTGACCATCGAAGACGGCGCTGTGGTCGACAACCAGTTCGGCTATATCGGTTATTTCTCCGGCGCCAGCGGCACGGTAACGGTCACCGGTACAGGTTCGACCTGGACGAACTTCCAGGATCTCACTATCGGCGACAGCGGCACCGGCACTCTGATCATTTCGAATGGCGGAACGGTCAACAGTGCATCCGGCTATATCAGCAACGATTCCAGCGCCATCGGTGAGGTCATCGTTACGGGCGCCAACTCGCTCTGGAGCAATTCCATCGAGGTCTCGGTCGGCGCGGCCGGCGCGGGAACTCTGACCATTTCCAATGGTGGCTTGGTCACCGGCAGCTTCGGTTATGTCGGCTTCAGTTCGAACGGCAGCGGCGTGGTCAGCGTGACCGGTGCCGGATCGAGCTGGATCAGTTCCGGCGCGCTCGTCGTTGGCCAATTCGGTTCAGGCAGCGTGAGCATCGACGATGCCGGCATGGTATCGGCGTCCGAGGTCGTTATCGCCGATGATTCCGGGGCTACCGGCACTGTGGAACTTGCCGGAAGCGCCGGGAGCGGGCGCGGCATCCTGGAAACCGGCTATGTCGAGAGAGGCGGTGGCAGTGCCAGCCTCGTCTTCGACGGCGGCATTCTGCGGGCTACGGGCAACGAGGCGAATTTCCTGCGCGGCTTCAGTGTCGGGGAAGTGACGCTCGACGCCGGCGGCGCCTTTGTCGACACCAACGGCTTTGCTGTCGGCATAACCACGGATTTGCAGGGCGTCGGCGGCCTGACCAAGCAGGGCACCGGCACGCTGACGCTGTCCGGCATCAACGCCTATACCGGCGTGACGACGGTCGAGGCCGGCACGCTGGTCGCGGGCAGCGCCGGCGCCTTCGTGCAGAACGGCGCCTATACGGTGAATGGCGGCATACTCGATCTCGGCGGCTTCGACCTGACCATGGGTGAGCTTTCGGGAAGCGGCGGGGAGATCGCGCTCGGCGGCGCCGACCTCACGCTCGATCAGGCGAGCGACAGTATCTATGGCGGCACTCTCTCCGGCAGCGGCGACTTCACGATGGCCGGCAGCGGCACCCTGCGCCTAACCGGCGACAGTTCGGCCTTTACCGGGACGACCACGGTTTCGGACGGCCGCCTGATCGTTAATGGCAGCCTTGGCGGCATCCTGACGATGACGGGCGGCAGACTGGGCGGCTCGGGTGATATCGGCGCGCTGACCGCCGGGGCAGGCGTCACCATCGCGCCGGGCAATTCGATCGGAACCTTGACCGTTGGCGGCAATCTCACTTTCGATCCGGGCGCTACTTATGAGGTCGAGGTCGATCCCGCCGGCACCGCCAGCGATTTGATCTCGGTTACCGGCATTGCCTTTCTCAACGGCGCGACCGTTTCCCATATCGGAATGAATGGCCACTATAAGCCCTTCTCCACCTATACGATCCTCACCGCGAGCGGCGGGGTGAGCGGAACCTTTGGCGCCGTCACCTCCATTTATGCCTTTCTGGCCGCCGACCTCTCCTATGATTTGAACAATGTTTACCTGGAAATTGCCCGCAATGATGTGAGCTTCAGCGACATGACGGCCACGCGCAACCAGTTTGCCGTGGCGCAGGCTACCGAGACGCTTGGCGTCGGCAACGACATCTACGATGCCATCGTCACCTTGCCTGACGACGAGTCTGAGATCCAAGCGAGCTTCGACGCGCTTTCCGGCGAAATCCATGCCTCGATCAAGACGGCGCTGATCACGCAGAGCCTCTTTCTCCGCGAGGCCGCCAACGACCGTCTGCGCTCCACTTTCGGCGACCCCGTCGCCGCCATGGTTCCGATACAAGCCTTCTGGCCGGGCGCTCCGCAACTGACCGCCGGCGATACTGCGGACGGGCCGGTTTTCTGGAGTACGGCCCTTGGTGGTCTGAGCGAGACATTCACGGATGGCAATGCCGCCACATTCCGCCATCAGACGGGCGGCTTTCTTGCCGGTGTCGACAGCAATTTCGACGAGGTCAGGTTCGGCCTGATGGCCGGCTACAGCAATTCCCGGTTCGATCCCCGTCACCGTGCTTCGTCGGGTTCGAGCGACGATTATCATCTCGGCCTCTATGCGGGCACACATTGGGGCGGTCTCGCCTTCCGCTCCGGCCTCGCCTATACGTGGCATGCCATCGAAACCAGCCGCCGTGTCGCGATCGGCAGCTTCGAGGACAGGCTGGACGCGAACTATGGGGGCGGCACGCTGCAGGGCTTTGCTGAGCTCGGCTACCGGTTCGAGAGGGCGGCGGCCTCTTTCGAGCCCTTCGTCAATCTCGCCCATGTGGGCATTCGAACGGCTGGCTTTTCCGAAGAGGGCGGAGCGGCCGCACTCGACGTCTCCGGCTGCACGACCAACACCACCATCACCACGCTCGGCCTGCGTGCCGAAACGGAGATCCGCCTGGGAGAGACGAGTGCCGTCCTGCACGGCATGTCTGGCTGGCGCCATGCCGCCGGCGATATCGTCCCCTTGTCGACGCAGGCTTTTGCTGGAGGCGATGCCTTCACCGTCGCCGGCGTGCCGCTGGCTGAGAACGCCTTCGTTCTCGACGCCGGCCTTGACGTCGCCCTGAACGAAGGTGCTGCGCTCGGGATCGCCTATTCCGGCCAGATCGCGGAAGACGCCCAGCAGCATGGGGTTAAGGCGACGCTGTCTGTGAAGTTCTAAAACTTCTCGACGGTCATTCCCTCGCAACGAAGGATCGCGACATCAGCTTTTTTCCCGTTGAGGAGAATTTCGCAACTATTTCAAGGATTCTCCAGTCAGGCGCAACCGGTGGGAACGGCTGAATTCCCGATTTTCATACGCGTTTGCCGGTCGTTAAAATGCGAGCTTTTCCGTTTACGCCTGATGAAGACCTGCATGTCATATCCGCTCGATGCGCTGGTGGCAGAAGCCTCCGCGCGCAACAATAAGAATGGGAACGACATGGGCGTGGAAAGCATGGATCGCATCGGCTTGCGAAGGAAGCCGAAGCAGGAGCGCAGCATTCAGAGGCTGGATCTTATTCTCGCCGCCGCTGCCAGGATCATCGCCGAGAAGGGCGTCAGCGCCATGCGGATGACCGAACTCGCGATCGCCGCCAAAGTGCCGATCGGCTCGGTTTACCAGTATTTCCCGGAGAAAGCGGCGATCGTCAAAGCACTGTTCGATCAGCACGCTTCGGCGATCCAGACGAAGACGGCGGCGATGTTCTCCGACGTTCAGTCGCTCGACCAGGCGCTCGATCTCGTCTGCGATATCATTGATTGGTATTACGATTCCTACCATGACGATCCCGTCTATCTCGGCGTCTGGATGGGTACGGAAACCGATCAGGATCTGCTTCGGCTGAATATAGAGCACAGCGGCCGCGTCGCCGGCATCTTTCATGACGCCGTGCGCAGGTTGGCTCCCGACCTTTGCGACGAGGAAGTGTTCGCGCGCACTTACCTTTTCAGCCATCTGATCGGCGCTGTCATCCGGCTTGCCGCCGTCAGCGAGGAGGCGCTTGCGCGGCGCATGCTCACCGAATGGAAGCGCGTCATTCGCGCCTCCCTTTTCACCGAGGCCGCGCCGCGCGCGGCCTGAGAGCCTCTACCAGCTCGGCACCATATTGGCCGCCCTCAGGCGCGGCTGCAGCCGAGCCTGTGCGGATTTGACCTCGGCTTCGAGATTGTCGTCGATCACTGCCGGCGTG
The DNA here is from genome assembly GCF_003013335.1 of Rhizobium sp. H4. Classification (NCBI taxonomy): domain Bacteria; kingdom Pseudomonadati; phylum Pseudomonadota; class Alphaproteobacteria; order Hyphomicrobiales; family Rhizobiaceae; genus Rhizobium; species Rhizobium sp. H4. Next base: position 97,378 of record NZ_PSOW01000020.1, on the reverse strand, counting down.
ATGTTGTCGAGGCAGGCGGTGATATGCGCGGTGATCGCATTCATCAGCGAGATCGAGACGCCGGGCCGCTTCATGATGCCGATTTGTACCGGCGGCAGAGCGGGAAAGCCGTCCGCTTGGCTCAACACTTTCATGCCGGTCCGCAGCGCCGATTCCGGCATCACCGAGACAGCCATGCCGGCAAGCACGGCCGCGGCGACAACGGTGCAGGACCAGCTGGTGAACAGGATCTGGTGCTCGCGCCCCACCGCATCGAGAGCCGAGCAGGCGAGCTGACGCCACTGGCAATCGCGCCGGCCTACGGCAAGCGGCACGGGCGCGTCGTCGCGAATGGGGTGGTTGGCCGAGCCTACCCAGCAGAGCGGCTCGGTTCTGACGACATCGGACATGCGCTCGCGCGGATTATGGGTGACGAGCGCGATGTCGAGCTCGCCCTTGTGCATGCGCTCGGCAAGGTCCACCGATGGCTCGCAGACGATGTAAAGCTCGACGTTCGGATGGGTCTTGGCGAAGCGACCGATGATCTCCGGCATATAGCGGTCGGCGTAATCGTCGGGCGTGCCGATGCGCAGCGTCCCCTCCAGCCTGTTGTCGTCGAAGGCGGCGATCGCCTCATTGTTGAGGCGGATGATGCGCCGGGCGTAATTGAGCAGCTTCTCGCCCTCGACCGTCAGCCGGTTGCCGCGGCCGTCCTTGATGAAGAGCTGCTTGCCGATGCGCTCTTCGAGACGGCGCATCTGCATGGAGACGGCCGATTGAGTCTTGTAGACCTTGTCGGCCGCCTTGGTGAAGCTGCCGGAATCGACGATGGCGATGAAAGTCTGCAACTGGTCGAGATCAAGAGGCGCGGACATGGTGTCACCCATAAAGATAGCTGATGATAATCATTAGAAACATTCGTTGGACTGATCAATAGGTCTTTGGCATCTTCGGGATGCAAATCAAGCAAAGTGAAGGACAGACACCCTGCCTGTCCAAGCAAATTCAGCCTTATCCCCTCCCGCACGACCTCGCGAGAGGGGTGGGTTGTTGCGTGCCCTACAGAAAGGAGAGTTCGATGCTTATTACAAACCGGACAACAGAACTCGACTGCAGCAAGCTTACTCCGACGCTTTACCAGCGTCTGGTGGCAGGCCTCGCTCCGCTGGTCTCCCTCTTTCGCGGGTTTCGCAATCGAATGGAGGTCAACGGGCTGCATGATCTGAACGACAGTCAGCTGAGGGATATCGGCCTCACCAGGGCCGACCTGACCTCCGCCTTCCTGGCCTCGACCTTTTTCGAGGACCCGTCGGAACATCTGACGCGCTCGGCGCGCAATCGCTGGCGCCTGCAGCTCTTCCGCCCTCACGAGGACTAGGAGCGTCGAGTTTCCCCGCAGGGTGACAGCCAATAGCCCTGCCGCTTGACCCGGTGATCGGCTTTTCCCAAGCCATCACCGGGTTTTTTTATGCCTTGGGTTCAGGGGGCTTCGGCCGGTAGGTTTCGAAGATCGCTTCGAGATTTCGCTGGTAGTTCTTCTGCACCTCAAGCCCGCTGTCGAACATGGTGTTCAACATGTTGCTATAGCTCTCGATATTGGCTTTTGCCTCCTCCTTCGGCGCCTCCGGCGCCTTGGTCGCCGGTTGTTTGGCCGCCGGCTGTTTGGCTGGCGGCTGCTGGCCGAGCCCGGCCATCATTTCCTGAAAGGCCTTGGCGAAGGGATTGTCGAGGAAGGGGTTCGGCTGAGGCGCCGGTTCCTGTTTCGGCATCGAAAACATCAGCTGCATCGCCTGGGTGAAGGGATTGTCGAAGATGTTGGGTTCCGGGGCCTTCGGTTTCGGCGCAAAGCCGGTGCTCTCGAGCCATTTCTGAATGGTCTCGGCCATTGCCGTGTTGACGAAGGGGTTGACCGGCGAGGCCATCTGGCCGGTCGTCTGCTTGAACAGCCCGCCCATCAGCGTATCGGCCAAGACGGGCAGCATCTGCTTGTAGATATCCTGGCCGATCCCGGTCATCTGCGCCGCTTGGGCGGCGACCGCCCGCGAAACCTCTTTGGAGCCGAAAAGCTGGGCAAGGATGTTGTTGCCGTCGGAAATGCCCTCCGGCGTGAAGGCCCGGCTCATATCCTCGAAATAGCGTGCATAATTGCCGGAGGCGACGGCCTGCATCAGCCCGACGAAATCATAAGGATTGCTGGTGCTGCGCTTCAGGCCGGCAGAAAAGGCCGGCATCAGCGCCGCCATCGCCTTGGTCGCCTGTTCCTGCGCCAGGTTGAACTGCCGGGCGACTGCTTCCATCGCCGCACCGTTCTGTGCCTGCATCATCATGTCGAAGAGTGGCAGCATGGAGGTCCCTTTCCCCGAGTCGTGACGCGTGTAACGCACTATATCCGGAAAAGGTAATGTGCAAACCGCTTTTTGCCATACGACCTTAAAGCCGTTCCAGCAAAGAACCGGAGCGAGTTTTCCAAGTTGGAGAAGCCCGGAGATGCGGACGAAGCTGCGAATGATGGTATGCCGCTTACCGCCTCGCAAGCATTGGCAAAATCAAGCCCCACCGCGTCTCTTGAGGTGATCCGGACGGCTCGAAACCCAGTTTCCTGTAAACGGCAATCGCCCGTTCATTGGCAGGGTGAGGATCGGTCGCTATAACGGGTACACCCGCATCGAAGAGAGCCCCCATTCTCGCCCCGATAAATGCTGATCCGTGCCCAACGCCGATGATTCCCCGCGATCCCGTGGGAAGCTTGGCGAAATGGTGATCTTCCCAGCCGTGGACGGTATAGTCCTGCATGAACGCAAAGGGGCGTCCGGCGGTTGAAACAATCCAACGCGCGACCCTGGGATCAGCCAAGTCTTCTGCATCGTACGGCTCATCTGAGCCCCACCATGCGCGGACATGCGGGTTCGATTGCCATGCTGCAAGCAACGGGAGATCATCCAACGTCGCTCTGCGAAAACTGTACTGGGTGGCGGCCGTCATTTGACAAGCTTAGCACGCTGCCAGCCGGTAGACATAGGCTCTTCCAAGACGATCAAGCTGCGGCGCCTACCGACAGCATTGCGACCTGCTACGGCAAGCGCGCTGCCAACTGCCTCGCTTTTCTCAAGCTGGCGGCCATACGGCTCTGGCTGGCGTTGGTGAGTCCGCGTCCTAGTATTGGTAGTCCGCGAAGACCGGTTCCACCGAGCCGTTCCAGCGGCCGTGATAGAGCGACAGCAGGTCCTCGGCGAGCGTCGCCTTCTTGGCGAGCACCTCGTCGAGCGGCGCCAGGAAGATGCTTTCGTCCTGGCCTTCGCGGTTGAGCTTGCCGCGTGTCTTGAGGCCGGTCCTCGATATGTCGACCACCTCGCGCGCCACGTCGAGAAGCGCATGCCCGCGAAACTCAGCCTTCAGCCCTTCGGCGGGGACGGCGTCGCGCAACGCGGCGACCTCGGCAAAGCTCCAATTTCTGGTCAGGTCGTCGGCCGCCTGAAGGGCCGCATCATCATAGAGCAGGCCGACCCAGAAGGCCGGCAATGCACAGATGCGCCGCCAGGGACCGCCATCGGCGCCGCGCATTTCGAGGAAACGCTTCAGCCGCACGTCGGGGAAGAGCGTCGAAAGATGGTTCGTCCAGTCGCCCATCGTCGGCGCCGGGTCAGCGACCGCGCTCTTCAACGCGCCGTTCATGAACTGGCGGAAGGTGACATGGGTGCAGTCGTGATAGCGCCCGTCGCGGACGATAAAATACATCGGCACGTCGAGTGCCCATTCGGCATAGTCGCGGAAGCCGAAATCGTCGCGGAACGTGAAATCGAGCAGGCCCGAGCGCCGGTTGTCGGTGTCGCGCCAGATATCGCCGCGCCAGGAGAGCAGTCCGTTCGGCTTGCCCTCGGTGAAGGGCGAGGATGCAAAGAGCGCGGTCGCCAAGGATTGCAGCTTCATCGAGACGCGCATCTTCTGGCGCATGTCGGCTTCCGAGGAGAAATCGAGATTCACCTGGATCGTGCAGGTGCGGTACATCATGTCGAGACCCTTGCTGCCGACCTTCGGCATGTAGCGGGTCATGATCTCGTAGCGCGATTTCGGCATGTGCGGCGTTTGCGCATAGGTCCATTTCGGACTTCCGCCGATGCCGAGAAAGCGGATGCCCATCGGTTCGGCGATTTCGCGCAGCGTCGCCAGGTGCTGGTTCGATTCCCTGCAGGTTTCGTGGAGCGTCTCCAGCGGCGCGCCAGAGAGTTCGAACTGGCCGCCGGGCTCGATCGAGATGGCGCCCATGCCGCTCTGTTCGGCCAGGCCAATGATGTTGCCGCCGTCCATGATCGGCTCCCAGCCGCTTTTTTCCTGCAGGCCGGTGAGCAGGGCCGAAATGCTGGCATCGCCGAAATAGGGAACCGGGCTGTTGTCGGCGCGGAAAAAGGCGAATTTCTCGTGTTCGGTGCCGATCCGGAAGCGCTCCCGCGGCTTGTTGCCCGCGGCGATGTAATCGGTCAGATCCTGAACCGAAGAGAGCGGTGTCTGGTCGGTAGTGTCGCGGGCCATGCGGGTACCTGTATTCGAAAAAAGCGCCCAGGGGGCAGGGCAGCTGGAAGGCTGATTAGGACCCAAGTCAGGTCTGTTGCAAGTGAAATTCTTTCAACGACGCATCAAAAAAATAGCAGCGATTTCCATGTCCACCCGTTTTCGCCGTCAGCTCCAGTCGCCGATCGCCGCCTGCACCACGGCGAGGGCGGCAACGGCTGCCGTATCGGCCCGCAGGATGCGCGGTCCGAGCGGAATGGCGGTGACGAAATCGAGGTTTCGAAGCCGGCCCCGTTCCTCTTCCGAAAAGCCGCCTTCCGGCCCGACGAGCAGCGCGAGATGCTTTTCCCGGATCGCCGACAGCACCGGCAGCGGGTTCTGCCCGGCCTCGCCCTCGTCGCAATAGATGATGCGGCGCTCCTTCGGCCAACGGTCGAGCAGGTCGGAGAGCTTCACTGGTTCGGCCACCTCGGGAATGCCGAGTACGCCGCATTGCTCGGCCGCCTCGACGACATTGGCGCGCAGCTTGTCGAGATTGGTGATCTTGCCCTGCACATGCTGGGTCATAACAGGCTGCAGCAGGCCGGCGCCCATTTCGACCGCCTTCTGCACCAGATAATCCATGCGGCCGACCTTGAGCGGCGCAAAGAGATAATGCAGGTCGCAAGGTGCCGGCTGCGGCCGCGTCTCTTCGATTGCCATCAGTTGAATGCGTTTGCGCGTGGGGAAGGAGAGGCTCGCCTTCCATTCGCCGTCGCGGCCGTTGAAGAGCAGGATTTCCGCCCCGTCCTCCATCCTCAGCACATTGGCGAGATAGTTGAACTGATCGGCATTCGCCTCGAGGGCGGCGCCGGCAGAAAGCGGCGCGTCGACGAAAAGCCGTTGCATGCGAAAATTGGCGCGCATTCGAAAAACTCAGGGTCTCGAAGCATGTCTCGCAAAAGTGTGCAGCGATTTTGCGTTAAAGACATGCGGAAAACAAAGACCTAAACCGCGGCACGCGAATCTGAAAGATCGCGACGCGCTTTAGACGAAGAGCGCGAACATAGCCCAATAAATCACGGCGGCAAGCGCTGCCGAGACCGGCACGGTGACGATCCAGGCGGCGACGATCGTCATGAAATGCGAGCGGCGCACGAGATAGCGCCGGCGTTGCTCATGGATGTTCGGCTCCTCCGGCTCGTCGATATCGAAGCTCTCGGCCTTGCGCCGGATATAGGCGATGCGGCGCTTCGAATGGCGCGTATACCATTCGCGGAAGAAGCCGACGCCGAAGACGGCGCCGACGGCGATATGCGTGGTGCTGACCGGCAGGCCGAGCCAGGAGGCGACGATGACGGTGAACGCGGTCGACAGCGCGACGCAATAGGCCCGCATTGGATTGAGCTTGGTGATCTCCTCGCCGACCAGCCGGATCAGCCGCGGCCCGAACAGCAGCAGGCCGACGGAGATGCCGAAGGCGCCGATCAGCATCACCCAGAGCGGCGGATGCCCGACGCCGTCGACGCCGCCGATGCCGACCGAATGGACGATCGCCGAAAGCGGCCCGATAGCGTTCGAAACGTCGTTTGCGCCATGCGCGAAGGAAAGCAGCGCCGCCGAGCCGATCAGCGGCAGCCGGAACAGCACCCGCAGCGAGCTGTTGCGATTTTCGAGATCCCGCGCCTGGGCGAGGACGAGCGGCCGGGCGGCAAGCCAGCTGACCAGCCCGATGCCGATGCCGATCAGGATGACGGTGAAAGACGGAAACTGGCCGGGCGGCGACAGCTGCAGCACCATATAGGCCATGAAGCCGCCGGCCATCACCGCGACCAGCACCGGCACCCAGCGCTGAGCCGCCGCGATCTTGTCGTCGCGATAGATGATGAGGGTCTTGACGAGGTAGAGCAGGCCGGCCGCGATCAGCCCGCCGATCAGCGGCGAGGTGATCCAACTCGAGGTGATCTCCAGCATGACCCGCCAATTCACCGGCTCCGTCCCGACGGCCGAGATGCCGGCGCCGATCACGGCGCCGACGATCGCATGGGTGGTGGAAACCGGCGCGTTCATCCAGGTGGCGAGGTTGATCCAGAGGGCCGCCGCCATCAGCGCCGCCATCATGATCCAGCCAAGTATCGCCTGCGGCACCTGCACGGCGTCGACGATGTTGGAGGAAATCGTCTTGACGACCTCGCCGCCGGCGATCGTGGCGCCGAGGACCTCGAAAATCGCGGCGATGATGAGTGCCTGGCCCATCGTCATGGCGCGCGCACCGACGGCCGCACCGACATTGTTGGTCACGTCGTTGGCGCCGATATTCATCGCCATGTAGCCGGCAAGGGCCGCCGCCGCCACGACGAGCATCGCTCCCGGGCGGTCGAACACATAGACACCGGCAAAGATCATCGTCAGGCCGACGAAGATCAGCCCGAGGCCAGGCGCCACCAGCCGCCGCAAGACGTGCTTTGCCGCATCCTCGGCATGGGTGATCTTGTCGAGGTCCTTGTCGAGCGTGCGTTTCGTGAGAACGGCGGGGCGGGGCGGCATTCTTTCTTCCAACTATGAATCTGCTTTTACGCTGCCTTTTTAGCAGCGCAAGATGGCAGGATTCATTCCGCCGGAATTTGCTTTGCCGCTTTGGCCGAAAGCCGCTCGGTCATCTTGCGCTTGAAGGCGAGGAAAAGGCCGCGCAGCTCCGGTTCGCGCACCCGCGCGGCCGCTTCGTCGAGCGAGACCCATTCGATGCGGCGCTCGCCTTTTTCCTTGAAGTTCTTTGCCATGTCGGTGACTTCGAGCGCATAGACCTGCACCTTGCAGACAACCTGCACCCCGTCGCGCAACACCTTCGGATAGGTGTAGGCACCGAGCGTCTCCGTTTCGGCGACGCCGCGGACACCGGCTTCCTCGAAGGCTTCCTGCGCGGCGACCTCATGAGCACATTTCCCGTTCATCGGCCAGCCCTTGGGGATGACCCAGCGGCCGGTGTCGCGGCTCGTCAGCAACAACACTTCGACCTCACCGCTCTTCTTCTTCACCCGGTAACAGATCGCACCATATTGCTGTCGCGGCGGCCGCCGAAACATCAGTTGCACATCGGATGCCAATCGGGCGAGAAGAGTCAATTGTCGGGTCACCTTCGCAGCGGTTGTTAGGAATCACTCATATACGTGTATCACGAAAAGCTTACGCAATCCAAAGCCTCGGACGATCCGAAACGCGATTTGATCGCTGTTTCATTAAGGGAAATCGAGCTCGGGCAGGCTCAGAAATCCGTCACGTCCTGTCTCGAATACGTCGCATTGCACAGGTGTACAATATGGCTTCGTCCGGACTCCTAATCAATGGCGGCATCAATTGTTCCACTAGGATTTTTGTAAATGTGGTAACTATGCCGCTCAATGCCGTCCGTGCCTTCCAGGCCGTCATGGCAGCAAAGCCGCCGAAGAGCTGAACGTGGACTCGTGCGTGGGCATGGTGGCGAATGCCGATTTCCATCTGGCGCGCTAAGCGGTGCTGAAGTGTCAGCGCTCCCAGTAGGGAACCGGCCCGTAAAGTTCGGTGAGATAGTCGATGAACAGCCGCACTTTGGCCGGCAGGAACTGCCGGCTGGGATAGACGGCCGACAGCGTGACATTGTGCGAGCCTTCATAGGCCGGCAGCACCTGCACCAGACGGCCGGCCTTGAGCTCTTCGCCGATATCCCAGGTAGAGCGCAGCGCGATGCCGAGGCCAGATATGACAGCCTCGCGGATCACTTCGCTGGAGTTGGTGACCAGCATGCCTTCCGGCCGCAGGCTGAGCGCCCCATTCGGCCCGTTCAGCCGCCAGTTGTCGCCATTGTGTGCCGGCAGGCAGCGATGGTGTTTCAGATCGTCGATATCACGCGGCTCGCCATGTGCCGAGAGATAATCCGGCGAGGCGCAGAGCAGCCGGCGAACCGGCGCCAGCCGCCGGGCAACGAGGCTGGAATCGGTGAGTTCCGCGATACGGATCGCCAGATCGAAGCCGCCGCCGACGATGTCGCTGAATTCGTCGGTCAGAACCAGGTTGATCGCCAGCTCCGGATGCGCCTGCATGAAGGCCTTCAGGTGCGGCGCGATATGCATGCGGCCGAAGGAGGTCGGTGCCGAGATCTTCAGCGTCCCGTGCATCTGCGCCGCGCGGCCGGAAATATAAAATTCGGCCTCTTCCAGCCCGGCTAGGATGCCGAGAACGCGGTCGTAGAAACCCTGGCCGGCCTCCGTCAGCGAGATCTGCCGCGTCGTGCGCTGCAAAAGCCGGGTGCCGAGCCGGTCCTCCAGCCGCTTGATCCGCTTGGAAACGACGGCGGGGGAAAAGCCGAGCATGCGCCCGGCAAGCGACATGCTTCCCGTCGAAACGACCTTGGCAAAGATTTCGAGATCGCCCAGATTGGTCATAAGCTTTTTTTGACTTTTTCCCCTTTTGGCATAAGTGCTTAGCATTTGCGCGCCTATTGGGAAAGTGCTAAGCCGATCTCACGGCGGCAGGCAAGATCCGACACCCGTTCCCGCCGTCGTCCTCCCGTCGTCATCTTTCCGGGAGGCCAGGGAGAAGGCCATGTCCGACGCCATTCCGTTTCTTGCGCCCCGCGCCGATGTCCTGGCCCGGCGCTCTCAGATCGTCGCCGATCTCACCGATCTGCTGGCCCCGGAATGCCTGGTCCATGAGGCGCGCGAACTGGTTCCGTTCGAGACCGATGCCTTCGTATCCTATCGCCGCCTGCCGCTCGCCGTCGCCCTGCCGCGCACCACCGCCGAGGTTGCGGCCGTCATGCGTTATTGCCACCGCTATGGCGTCCCCGTCGTGCCGCGCGGCGCCGGCACCTCGCTTTCCGGCGGCGCCATTCCGCAGGAGGATGCCGTCGTGCTCGGCCTGTCGAAGATGAACCGCATCCTCGAGATCGATCTGCCGAACCGCGTCGCCGTGGTGCAGGCGGGCGTGACCAATCTCAATATTTCCGACGCCGTCGCAGCCGACGGGTTTTTCTATGCGCCCGATCCGAGCTCGCAGCTTGCCTGCACCATCGGCGGCAATATCGGCATGAATTCCGGCGGTGCCCACTGTCTGAAATACGGGGTCACCACCAATAACCTGCTTGGTGTCAGGATGGTGCTGGTCGATGGCACGGTGATCGAGCTCGGCGGCAAGGCGCTCGAGGCGCCCGGCTATGACCTGCTCGGTCTCGTCTGCGGCCACGAGGGCCAGCTCGGCATCGTCACCGAGGCGACCGTGCGGCTGATCGCCAAGCCGGAAGGCGCGCGCCCGGTGCTCTTCGGCTTCGAAGCTTCAGAAGAGGCCGGCGCCTGTGTCGCCGATATCATTGCCGCCGGCATCATTCCCGTTGCGATCGAATTCATGGACAAGCCGGCGATCGAGATCTGCGAGGCCTTCGCCCATGCCGGCTATCCCCTCGATGTCGGCGCGCTGCTGATCGTCGAGGTCGAGGGATCGGAGGCGGAGATGGACGCCATGCTGAAGGATGTGGTCGACATCGCCCGCAGGCACGGCGTCAAGACCGTGCGCGAATGCCAGTCGGCCACCGAAGCGGCGCTGATCTGGAAGGGCCGCAAATCTGCCTTCGGCGCCACCGGCCGCATCGCCGATTATATCTGCATGGACGGCACCGTGCCGCTCAGCCAGCTGTCGCACGTCTTGAAGAAGACCGCCGAGATCGTCGATCATTACGGCCTGCGTGTCGCCAATGTCTTCCATGCCGGCGACGGCAACATGCATCCGCTGATCCTTTTCAACGCCAACGATCCGCAGGATGCCGCCCGTGCCGAAGCCGCCGGCAACGATATCCTCAGGCTCTGCGTCGATGCCGGCGGCTGCCTGACCGGCGAGCATGGTGTCGGCATCGAAAAGCGTGACCTGATGCGGCACCAGTATTCGGAGGCCGATCTCGCCCAGCAGATGGCGGTGCGCGCCGCCTTCGATCCCGGCTGGCTGCTCAACCCGTCGAAGGTCTTTCCGCTGGAAGGACGCCCCGCCGCATGATCGATCTGATGCCGACGAGCGAGGAACAGGCGGCGGCGATCGTCCGCGCCCATGCAGAGATGAACCGGCCACTCGCGATCTGCGGCGGCGATACGCGCTCGGGTTTCGGCAATGCCGTTGCAGCCGAAGACCGGCTGCGATCGACCAGGCTTTCCGGCATCATCGCCTACAATCCCGGCGAGATGGTCATGACAGCCCGTTCGGGTACGCCGCTTGCCGAGGTCGAGGCGGCGCTGTCCGAAAATAGCCAGATGCTTGCCTTCGAGCCGATGGATCATCGCCCCATTATGGCGAGGTCCGGCGAGCCGACCATCGGCGGCGTCTTTGCCGCCAATGTCTCTGGCCCGCGCCGCCTCATTGCGGGCGCTGCCCGCGACAGTTTGCTCGGCGTGCGCTTCGTCAACGGCCGAGGCGAGATCATCAAGGCCGGCGGTCGGGTGATGAAGAATGTCACCGGCCTCGATCTCGTCAAGCTGATCGCCGGTTCGCACGGCACGCTGGGTTTTCTGACCGAAGTCACCTTCCGCGTGCCGCCGCGCCCGAAGACGGAACGGACGGTGGTTCTCTCAGGCCTCAACGATGCCGAAGCTGCCAACGCCATGGCGACGGCGATGACGCTGCCGGTCGAAGTCTCGGGTGCGGCCCATCTGCCTTTGACGGTGACGTGGAAATTCCTCGCCGGCAAATTGCCCGAGGGCGAGGCGACAGTTCTGCGCATCGAGGGCTTGGCTGGCTCTGTCGACGTGCGCGTCGAAAAGCTTGCGGCGGCAATGTCCGCCTTCGCCACGGTCACGCAGCTGGATGAAAGGGAAAGCCAAAGGCTTTGGCGGGAAATCCGCGATGTGCTGCCTTATGCCGACGGCACGGCGCGGCCGGTCTGGCGCGTCTCGGTCGCCCCCGGCACCGGCCATCAGCTCGTCGCAGCGCTCCGTCTCGAAGCCGGCGTCGATGCTTTTTATGATTGGCAAGGCGGCCTCGTCTGGATGCGCATGGAAGCGGAGCCGGAGGCAGAACTGATCCGCCGCTTCGTCAAAGGGCTCGGCGGTGGTCATGCGACGCTGATCCGCGCCTCCGTCGCGGCAAGGGCGGCGACCGCCGCCTTTCACCCGGAGCCCGAGGCGGTGGCGATGCTGTCGCGGCGGGTGAAGGAGAAGTTCGATCCGGCTGGGATTTTCAATCCGGGGAAGATGGGGTGAGAAGATGCTTGTTGCCGACCGCCCACGCTCGATGGATTGCACAAGGGTGCCTCTTGCTCTCCCTTCGCCCCAGCGGGGAGAAGGTGGCCCGAAGGGTCGGATGAGGGGGCCACACGGCATGCAGTCTGTCGTCTTCTCGCTTTTGTCCCGAGTGCGGCCCCCTCATCCGCCCTTCGGGCTCCTTCTCTCCGCTGGGGCGAAGGGGGCACCGGAGGCCGCGTAAATGCAGACCAACTTCACCCCCGCCCAGCTCCTCGACCCCGATGTGGCCGAATCGGAAAAAATCCTGCGCAAATGCGTCCATTGCGGCTTCTGTACCGCCACCTGTCCCACCTATGTGACGCTCGGCAACGAGCTCGACAGCCCGCGCGGACGCATCTATCTCATCAAGGACATGCTGGAAAACGGCCGTCCCGCCGATGCCGAGGTCGTCACCCATATCGATCGCTGTCTCTCCTGCCTTGCCTGCGTCACCACCTGTCCCTCCGGCGTCGACTATATGCATCTGGTCGATCACGCCCGCGCCCATATCGAAAAGACCTACAGGCGCCCGTTCATGAACCGGCTGACGCGCGCCATTCTGGCCGCCGTGCTGCCCTATCCCGGCCGGTTCCGCCTGGCGCTCCGTCTCGCCCGTCTCGGCCGGCCTTTCGCTGGCCTGATGCGCGGCGCGGCACTCAAACCCTTTGCCGCCATGCTGGCGCTGGCGCCGCGGCGCCTGCCCGCCGCCTCGCATCTTTCAAATCCCGGCACGTATAGACCCGAGGCGGAGCGGCGCGGCCGTGTGGCGATCCTGACCGGCTGCGCCCAGCCGGTGCTTGATCCCGCCATCAACGCGGCGGCGATCCGGCTCCTGACGCGGCTCGGTATCGAGGTTGTGGCGCCTGAAGGCGAGGTCTGCTGCGGCTCGCTGGTCCACCACATGGGCCGCGCCGAACAGGCGCTCGAAAGTGCGCGGATCAACGTAGACATATGGACGCGCGAAATCGAGACGCAGGGGCTCGATGCGATCATCATCACCGCTTCAGGCTGCGGCACGACGATCAAGGATTACGGCCACATGCTGCGCCTCGATCCCGCCTATGCGGCAAAGGCGGCCAGGGTCTCGGGGCTGGCGAAGGATATCACCGAATATCTGGCAACGATCGAGCTGCCGGCCCATATGCCGAGGGGCATTACAGTCGCCTATCATTCCGCCTGTTCGATGCAGCACGGTCAGCGCATCACCCTTGCGCCGAAATCCTTGCTGAAAGCGGCGGGCTTTACGGTGCGTGATCCGGCCGAAGGCCATCTCTGCTGCGGCTCGGCCGGCACCTACAACATCATGCAGCCGGAGATCTCGGCTGCGCTGAAGGCGCGCAAGGTCAGGAATATTGAAGCGACCAAGGCCGAGATCATCGCCACCGGCAATATCGGCTGCATCACCCAGATCGCCACCGGCACCGCGATCCCGATCCTGCATACGGTCGAGCTGCTCGATTGGGCCTATGGCGGCGCTATGCCGGAAAAATTAACAGGTTTGCCGTTAGGCTGACGAGAATGCAGCCGGCCCATTCGGGCCGCTCTCGGGAGGTCGGGCGATGTGGCGGGGAATGATTATACTTGCGGGACTGCTTGCTGCGGCAGGCGCGGCCCATGCCGACAGCCGTCTATTCTGTTCCGCCGATGATGCGCAAGCGCGCTTCACTCTTGAAAGCGGTTTCGCAAGCGATGCCGGCCACAGGCTCAACCATTTCCGCGGCGCGCTTATTGTCAAGGATCCCGCGCAAGCGCCTGCCTTCGCAAAACGCGTGTTCGAATCGCAGCATCTGAGCAATCATTGGTCGCGCGATGGCGAACTGCTGCTGGAAGTCTTCGATGATGGCGGTGACGACACCGAAGGGGCAACGCTGGATCTGGTGGTGGTTGCCGGCCAACGCGGCAAGCCGGCAGCGAATTTCAGCGGCACCTATTCGCTGTCGATCGAAGGCGGCAGCAAACCTTATGCCGCCGAGGGCAAGGTCAGCTGCGGCACGAAATAGAGCAATTTTCAGGAAAAGTGTGAGCGGTTTTCCGTCGAAAATTGCGCCCAAACAAAAAGTTAGAGCGGTCCTGCTTTCATGAAAAGCAGGACCGCTCTATCGCCGTGGCCGAAATTCAATTCATTACCAGTGAAACGAGACGCCGACATTGACGGCATTCGTGAAGATGTTGGTCTTCAGCCGGTCGCCGCTGTCGATCGGAACGTCGACGCGCGAATAGGTACCCTTATATTCGACGAAGGTCGACCAGCGCTCGGTCACCTTGAAGTCGACGCCGGCCTGGGCCTGCAGCGTCACGCCGCCGAATTCATAGGCCCAGGTCTTGCCTTCGGGGCGAATCACTTCGACATGCGGAATGTTCACGCCGATACCGGCGCCGAGATAGGGCGTCCAGCGGCGGGCCGGATCCTGGAAGCGATAGAGGCCGTTCACGGTGAGCAGGTTCAGGCCGTCGGTGAATTCGAAATGCGACCAGCCGGCCTTGGCGAGCGTGTCGTCGTCGGCATAAACCTTATCATGGGTAAAATCGAGCGAGATACCCCAGTTCGGCTTGTTGAAATCCTCAAGCCACCAGGTGACGCGAGCGCCGTAATAGGGCGGCGCGCCGAAGGATTTGCCTTCCCAGCCGGCGGTGAAACTCGTGCCGTCCGAGACGTCGACGCCGCTATGCGGCGCGGTCTGGTAGCCGCCGTAAATGGAGAATTGCAGATCTTCCGCCGAGGCCGAAGCTGCCGAACAGAATGTGAAAAACGCGATGCCCGCAAGCAGGGAGGCGGAAGAACGCAGCGCATATGTCATTGAATAGCCCCGATATTGCAAATATGTCGACTCTTAGGCACCTCTGCCAGCTTTCCGCCGCAAAGTCCAAGAGAAATAAAAGGCGCTTCTAAAAAGCGCCTTCGTTTTTTAGCAGGTGTTGCTCAGCCGCCGAACATGGTGCGCAGCACGTCGATGCCTCTGTCCTCGAACGCCACCTTGCCCTGCTTATTGCCGGGGCCGATGACGATCACCTTGGTGCCGACGGCGGCGCGATCATAAAGATGCATCACGTCCGCGTTCATCATACGGATGCAGCCGGAAGACATGTTGAGGCCGATCGTCCAGGGCTGGTTGGTGCCGTGGATGCGGAAGATGGTGTCGCGGCCGCCCTGATAGAGATACATGGCGCGGGCGCCGAGCGGATTGTCCTCGCCGCCTTCCTGGTAAGCAGGGATGATGTGGCCTTTGGCGGCTTCGCGGCGGCGCATTTCGGCCGGCGGCGTCCATGCCGGCCATTCGGCCTTGCGGCCGATCTTGACGATACCCGACCAGCCGAAACCGTCACGGCCGACGCCGATACCATAGCGAGTGGCCCGGTTGTTGCCTTCAACGAGATAGAGATATTTGTTGTTGGTATCGATGATGACGGTGCCGGCTGCTTCCGTCGTCACCAGGCGCACTTTCTTGCGCTTGAACTGCGGCTTCACATATTTCGGCATCTGCGCAACGCGCACGACCTGAGCCGGGCGCTGTGCGTTGTCGGAGCCGGCCGGGGCTGCGAAGGCGGACGTGGACATCAAGGACAGAACAAGTCCGGCCGCGGCCAGACCTGGCATCAATTTGATCATGATCGATTCCCCTCAAGCAAATTCGCCCGAAGCTACATGAACTTCTGCCCAATTCAAGATCGGCCCGGCCGGATAAAGCAATTTCGGCGAAAGAAGCCGCCTGTTCTTGCGGCTTCCAAGATAATGTATGTGCCGTTACATGACGATGACGCGGGTTCCGACGCTGACGCGGTCATAAAGATCGACGACGTCTTCATTGCGCAACCGGATGCAGCCGGAGGAAACGGCGCTGCCAATCGACCAGGGCGCGTTGGTGCCGTGGATTCGGTAAAGCGTCGAGCCGAGATACATGGCGCGGGCGCCGAGCGGATTTTCCGGGCCGCCGTCCATGCGCGCCGGCAGGTAGTGACCCTTGGCGGCTTCGCGGCTGATCATCTGGGCAGGCGGCGTCCAGTCCGGCCATTCCTGCTTGCGGGTGATCTTGTGGGCGCCGGCCCATTCGAAACCGGGCTTGCCGACGCCGACGCCGTAGCGCCGCGCCTTGCCGCCTTCCATCACCAGGTAGAGAAAGCGGTTGTTGGTATCGATGACGATCGTGCCGGGCTTTTCCTGGGTGTCGTAGTCGACCGTCTGCGGCAGGAATTGCGGCTCGATCGGATGGCGGATCGCCGGGATGCCGGGATTGATCACCGAGACGGTCTGCGGTGCCGGCCGCGGCGCCTGACGAATGACGCGGCGCTGGAAAAGGCCGCGCTGCTGCGGCTGGACGACCGGCCGCTGGTAGACCACGGGGCGAACCTTGCCGCCGAGCTGGTTAATCCACGGCGCCGTCAGGTCGGGGCTCAGCACGACAGGCGGGCGGGTGGCGTAGCGGTCGTCGGCAAGGGCGGCCGTGGTGAAGGCGCCGAAGAGGGCTGCGGCAAGAACAAGCTGTTTCATCATCGGACGGACTCTCTACAAATGGCCGAAAATGGTTTGGCGGGACATGTCCGCCCGATGAGACGCTGCCACCTGATCCGCCAGCGAATGGTAAAGATCGATTCCTGAAAAGCCGACCGATCGCATAAACTTTTCGTCAGGGTTACCGTTCGGTTTGGAAAGACGGTTGGCAAATGGTAAAGCCGGAATCAAGACCGGAAAACGAAACGGCCCCCGACAGAATGAAGGATCATGAGCGCGACTGGCATCATCATCGGCGAGGACGGCAAGAGCCGCTGCCACTGGCACGCCAATCTGCCCGATTATCTCAAATATCATGACGAGGAATGGGGCCGTCCTGTTACGAACGACATTCGCCTCTTCGAGAAGATCTGCCTCGAAGGCTTCCAGTCCGGCCTTTCCTGGCTGACCATCCTGCGCAAGCGGGACAATTTCCGTGCTGCCTTTGCCGGCTTCGATTTCGACAAGGTGGCGCTATTCGGCGAGGCGGACATCGATCGCTGCCTAGCCGATGCCCGCATCATCCGTCATCGCGGCAAGATTGTCTCGGCCGTTAACAATGCCAAGCGCGCCATTGCGCTACGAGACGAATTCGGCTCGCTCGCCCATTATTTCTGGCGCTACGAGCCCGGCCACAACGAGCGGCCGGCGGTAGTCGACCGAGAGCATATCGTCGCCAATCCGACGACGCCGACCTCAGTGGTGATTTCAAAGGATCTGAAGAAGCGTGGCTGGACCTTTGTCGGCCCGACCACAGTTTATGCTTTCATGCAGGCAATGGGTCTCGTCAATGATCATCTCGAGGGCTGTTACTGCCGCCCCGAGGTGGAGGCGATGCGCGCCGCCCTGGTTCGACCATGAAAGATCTGTCCGTGAAAACAACGATTGCTGCCCTCGTCCTGTTCTTTCTGCCGATATCAGCCATGGCGCAGACGCCGCAGCTCGATCCCGGCGAGAAGCTGGAGAAGCTGCAATTCCCGGCGGTCACCATGCAGCTCAAGGGCTGGACGAAATTCGGCAACAGCCATGTCTACACGCTGCCGGTGCGCGCCGGCCAGCACATCAAGATCAGCTTTGCCACTAAGAGCAAGTTCGCCTTCCTGGCGATTTTCGACCTGTCGAAGCCCGATGACGAGGCCTTCTTCGGCACCGACGAGGACGGCATGGATTTTCAGACGACGGTCAAGGAAAACACCACCTGGCTGCTGCGTCCTTACTATTCCAAGGTCTCGCCGCGCCGCGGCCTCGGCGCGCCCTTCAGCATCCTGATCGAGCCTTTGGCTGCCGCCCCGCCGCAGCCGAAACCGCCGGCCGAGCCCGAGCCGCCGTCGCTGTTTCCGAAGGCGCCGCCCAAGCCGCAATAGGGCAGGCCCGGCCTATGCCAGCCGCTCGATCAGCTCGCGCAATTCGCCGAGATGGCCGATCTTGCGGAAACGCGGCGCTTCCGTCGGTTCGTCCACATGTTCCAGCACCCAGGTGAGTTCATGCGGCACGAAGACGCCGTAGCTGCCGGCGGCGATCGCCGGCACGATATCCGACTTCAGTGAATTGCCGACCATCATCGCCCGCTCCGGTCCGTCGCCGACCTTGGCGAAGATGCGCCGATAGGTGACGGCTGTCTTGTCGGAAACGATCTCGACGGCATCGAAGAAGTCGCCGAGGCCGGATTGGGCAAGCTTGCGCTCCTGGTCGAAGAGATCGCCCTTGGTGATCATCACGAGCAGATATTTGCCGGCAAGCGCCTCCAGCGTGTCGCGCGCATGCGGCATGGTCTCGACCGGATGGGAAAGCAGGTCGCGGCCGGTATCGAGGATCTTGGCGATGACGCTCGAGGGAACCTTGCCCTCGGTGATTTCGATCGCCGTCTCGATCATCGAGAGCGTAAAGCCCTTGATGCCGAAGCCGTAATGGCGAAGGTTGCGCTTCTCGGCCTCCAGCAGCCGCTCCGAAATCTTCGGCCCTTCGGCGAAATCGGCAAGAAGCTCGGTAAATTGGGCTTCCGTCAGTCGGTAATATTGTTCGTTCTGCCAAAGCGTGTCGTCGGCATCGAAGCCGATCGTTGTCAGTCCTCGCGTCGTCACATGCGCACCTCTTGAACTATGGCAGGCAATTTATCGGCCGCCTGTGTCGAGACAAGGGCTGCAGCCAGGGAAGGGCGTTCGCTTCCGATGCGGCAGGCTGCCGCGTTGAAAAGCGCTGCCGTCGCACTACATCGAATTGGCCCCACCCTGCAGCCAGCCACGGCTGTGCCTGTCGCGCGCAGGCCAATAATCAAAAAATGAAGTTCTGAAGTTCGCAAGCCCCCTTGCGGCAGACACAAAGGATTTTTTCGACCATGCGTTACAATCAACTCGGAAATACCGGACTTTTTGTCTCGGAAATCTGCTTGGGCACGATGACCTTCGGCGAGGCCCAACAGGGCAGCATGTGGGGCGCCATCGCCGATGTCGACCAGAAGGCCGCCGACCGGATTGTCGAGCGCTCGCTGGCGTCAGGGGTCAATTTCATCGACACGGCTGACGTCTATTCATCCGGCGAATCCGAAAGGCTGCTCGGCCAGGCGCTGAAGAACCTCGACGTACCGCGCAAGGATGTCGTCATCGCCACCAAGGTCTACGGCGTCATGGGCGACAAGCCGAACGACCGCGGCGCCTCGCGCGGCCATATCATGGATTCCGTCGAGGCGAGCCTCAAGCGGCTGCAGACGGATCACATCGATCTCTATCAGATCCACGCAACCGATACGGTGACGCCGATCGAGGAGACGCTGCGTGCGCTCGACGATCTCGTTTCCCGCGGCCTCGTGCGCTATATCGGGGTCTCCAACTGGCAGGCCTGGCGCATTTCCAAGGCGCTCGGCCTCTCCGAACGCCGCGGCTTTGCCCGCTTCGAGACCGTGCAGGCCTATTATTCCATCGCCGGCCGCGATCTCGAGCGTGACATCGTGCCGATGATGCAGGAGGAAAAACTTGGCCTGATGGTCTGGTCGCCGCTGGCTGGCGGTCTCTTGTCCGGCAAATATGGCCCCGGCGCGCCAGGCAACGGCGAAGGCCGTCGCGCCAGCTTCGATTTCCCGCCGGTTGACAGGGACAGGGCCTGGGCCTGCGTCGCCGTCATGCGCGAGATCGCCGAAAAGCACGGCGCCGGCGTCGCCACCGTCGCGCTCGCCTATATTCTCGCCAAGCCTTTCGTCACCTCAGTCATCATCGGCGCCAAGCGTGTCGATCAGCTCGACCAGAATCTCGCCGCCGTCAAGCTGAAGCTCGACGACGACGATATGAAAAGGCTCGACGAGGTGAGCGCTCTTGCCCCCGAATATCCGGGCTGGATGCTGTCGCGACAAGGCGCCGGCCGCCGCCCGGCCGATTTCGAGCCGAAGGACTGAGATCGCCGGTGCAGCGCCACTGCTGTCCGGGCCTGGAAACCTGCCCCTCAGCCTAACCCTTGCCGGGGTCGAGCCACTGGTCTCGACCCCGGTTGGTGGCGGCAGCCGGTTGAGGGGCTGCTGGTCGAGCACCGGTCATATCTAGATCACCAGGCCGCAATGACCTTGTGCTCGATCCGGTAATCCCGGCTCTCCTCGCCGAGCGGCGCGACCGGCCATGTCCAGGTGGCTTTCGCCGGCGGCGGCGGAACGCCGTGCAGCAGGTCGGCCTGCTCATGCGTCTTGCCGTTGCGGTCGATGATGGCATAGCCGATGTCGGTCACCAGGCAATGGCGGCAGGCTAGACCCGAAAGGCCTGCCAGATGCGCCGAGATCAGCCTTTCCACTGTATCGGCAGGCATTCCGGCCGCCTCGGCTTCGTAGCGCCGTTTCACGCCGCGGCCGATCTGCGACAGGAGATTGGCCGAAACCACGAAATCGAGATAGGGCACCGTGCGCAGGAAGCGGAGCGGTTCCGGCTCAACGCCTGCGGCGAGCGCGTCATAGCCGGAAAGATCGCGTTCGGTCAGCCGGATATTGCGATGGGCCTTGGCCGATAGCCGCACCGAGGCGAGATGGACGAGATCGACCAGAACGACCGTGTCGAACGCTCGCGCCAGTTCCTCGATCGGCACGTCGCGCAGCAGGCCGGAGCCGAGCACGACGGCGGTCCGCTTCTGCCTGAGATCGGCCGCCGCCGAACGGATCGCATTGCGGCTCATCTCTTCATGTTCGGCCCAGTCGCGAGCGCAACGCCCGGCCCGCGACCAGAGATTGACGGAATAACGGACGAACTTTCGATGCCGCTTGCCGGTCAGCGGCCATGTCGCGGCATAGAGAAGCGCTTCAGCGATCATGATGCATATCCCCGCGTTTCGGATGGCTACCCTCGTTCAATCGATTCTGGGCCCACTGCATAATTCCTAAAATCGGAATCGATTTAAGGAATTATGCAGTAGTAGTTCAAAGTTCTGCAGCGTCCTTTGCGCGTCTGAAAAGACGCGCGGCGCTGCAGACATCAAGACCCTTCACCCTTGCCGCTCCCCGCCCAATCCGCTAGGACACCGCCACTGTCACAGTCAGCGGAATTCCCGGAAATGAACGACAAGCAGAAGAAACCGCAAAAGCTCAAGGCCCGCCTGCCGCGCGGCTTCGTCGACCGGACGGCCGGCGATATCCGCGCCGTCAACGAGATGACGGCAAAGATCCGGGAAGTCTATGAGCATTACGGTTTCGACCCCGTGGAAACGCCGCTGTTCGAATATACCGATGCGCTCGGCAAGTTCCTGCCCGACAGCGACCGGCCGAACGAGGGCGTCTTCTCGCTGCAGGACGACGACGAGCAGTGGATGTCGCTGCGTTACGACCTGACGGCGCCGCTCGCCCGCCATGTCGCCGAGAATTTCAACGAGATCCAGCTGCCCTATCGCACCTATCGCGCCGGTTACGTCTTCCGCAACGAGAAGCCGGGCCCGGGCCGCTTCCGCCAATTCATGCAGTTCGATGCCGATACCGTCGGCGCGCCGGGCGTCCAGGCCGACGCGGAAATGTGCATGATGATGGCCGATACGCTTGAAGCCCTCGGCATCAAGCGCGGCGACTACGTCATCCGCGTCAACAACCGCAAGGTCCTGGACGGTGTGCTCGAGGCGATCGGCCTCGGCGGCGACGACAAGGCCGGCCAGCGGCTGAACGTCCTGCGCGCCATCGACAAGCTCGACAAGTTCGGCCCGGAAGGTGTGGCACTGCTGCTCGGCCCCGGTCGCAAGGATGAATCCGGCGACTTCACCAAGGGCGCCGGCCTCGACCAGGCGCAGATCGACAAGGTGCTGTTCTTCGTCGGCATCAAGGACTATGCCGAAAGTGCTGCGCGCCTCGGCGAGCTGGTTGCCGGAACCTCGAAGGGCGGCGAAGGTGTCGAGGAGCTGAATTTCATCGGCGCGCTGGTCAAGAGCGCCGGCTACCAGTCCGACCGTATCAAAATCGATCCCTCCGTCGTTCGCGGTCTCGAATACTACACTGGCCCGGTCTATGAGGCCGAACTGAGCTTCGACGTCACCAACGAAAAGGGCGAAAAGGTCGTCTTCGGTTCGGTCGGCGGCGGCGGTCGTTATGATGGCCTCGTCTCCCGCTTCATGGGCCAGCCGGTTCCGGCGACGGGCTTTTCGATCGGCGTCTCCAGGCTGATGACGGCGCTGAAGAACCTCGGCAAGCTCGGCGCCAGCGAAGTGATCGAGCCGGTGCTGGTGACCGTCATGGACGGCGATGTCGAGGCGATGGGGCGTTATCAGAGGATGACGCAGCAGCTGCGCGCCGCCGGCATCCGCGCCGAGATGTTCCAGGGCAACTGGAAGAAATTCGGCAACCAGCTGAAATATGCCGATCGCCGCGGCTGCCCCGTCGCCATCATCCAGGGCGGCGACGAACGCGCAACCGGCGTCGTGCAGATCAAGGATCTGATCGAGGGCAAGCGGCTGTCCGGCGAGATCGAGGACAATGCCAGCTGGCGCGAAGCCCGCGTGGCGCAGGTAACGGTGTCAGAGGCCGACCTTGTCGCCAAGGTGAAGGAGATCCTTGCCGCGCAGGCGGAGGATCGGAAGAGGGCGGGCGATGCGCAATAAACCCCTCCCCAACCCCTCCCCACAGGGGGGAGGGGCTTTACTTGGCGCCGGTGTGCCCAACTCAACATTTGCTTCATCGGAGGTCCTCTCGATTTCGTTCGACGACCGCCGCGAGTTAGTACCTCCCCCTTGTGGGGAGGGGTTGGGGAGGGGACTTTTCCCAGGAGCGACACCATGCCCCTGATCAACCTCCCCGAATTCGCGAGCGACCTGCTTTCCGAATTTGACGCCCGCAAGGCCGAGCGCATCGATACGCCGGTCATTCAGCCGGCCGAGCCGTTCCTCGACATTGCCGGCGAGGATCTGCGTCGCCGCATCTTCATGACCGAGAGCGAAACCGGCGCCAGTCTCTGCCTGCGTCCCGAATTCACCATCCCCGTCTGTCTGCGCCACATCGAAACGGCGACCGGCACGCCGAAGCGTTACGCCTATCTCGGCGAGGTCTTCCGCCAGCGCCGCGACGGCGCCAATGAATTTTATCAGGCCGGCATCGAGGATCTCGGCGATATCAACATACCAAGCGCCGATGCCCGCGCCATCGGCGATGCCACCGGCATTCTTGCCCGCCTGCTGCCGGGCCGGCGCCTGTCGGTGACATTAGGCGACCAGGCGGTTTTTGAGGCGGTCGTTCAGGCGCTCGGCCTGCCGCTCGGCTGGCAGAAGCGGCTGATCCATGCCTTCGGCAACATGACACAGCTGGAGGCGCTGCTGGCCGGCCTCGTCAGCCCGCAATTCGTTACCGGGCTGGACGACGATATCGCAAGGCTTATCGCATCAGGCGACGAACAGGCACTGATCGCCCATCTCGAGCAGGAAATGCAGGCGACGGGCTATTCGACCAATGCCAGCCGCTCGCCGCTGGAGATCGCCCGGCGGCTCAAGGAAAAGCTTATCCTGTCCGAAACGCGTCTCGACGATGCGGCCTTCCATGTGCTGGAAGAGTTCCTGTCGCTGCAGGTGCCGCTCGTCAATGCGTCGGCGGCGCTGGCCGGTTTTGCCGATGCCGCCGGCTTGAAGCTCGGCAATGCGCTCTCCCGTTTCAATGGTCGCGTCGGCGCCCTTGGCGATGCCGGCGTCGATCTGTCCTGCCTCGACTATCGCGCCGCCTTCGGACGGCCGCTCGATTATTACACCGGTCTCGTCTTCGAGGTGACGGTTGAAGGTTCGAGCGCGGTTCTGGCCGGCGGCGGCCGCTTCGATAAGCTCCTGACCTTCCTCGGCGCGACGGACCGCATTCCGGCCGTCGGCTTCTCCTTCTGGCTCGACCGCATCGAAACCGAAAGGGCAGCCGCATGACCATCACCATCGCGCTTCCCTCCAAGGGCCGGATGAAGGACGATGCCTCGGCGATCTTCGAGCGGGCCGGCATGACGATTACGGCTGTCGGCAACGACCGCTCCTATCGCGGCCGTGTCGAAGGCTGGGACGATGTCGAAGTGGCCTTCCTTTCGGCCTCCGAAATCTCCCGCGAACTCGGCAACGGCACCGTCGATTTCGGTGTCACCGGCGAGGATCTGATGCGGGAGGGTTTTGCCGAGATCGACAAGCGCGTCGAATTCTGCGCCCGCCTCGGCTTCGGTCACGCCGATGTCGTCGTTGCGGTGCCGGAGATCTGGCTGGATGTCGAGACCATGGCCGATCTCGGCGATGTCGCGGCCGATTTCCGCGCCCGCCATGGCCGGCGCCTGGCGATTGCCACTAAATACTGGCGGCTGACCCAGCAGTTCTTCTCGAGCCAGCACGGCATCCAGCTTTACCGCATCGTCGAAAGCCTCGGCGCCACCGAAGGTGCGCCTGCCTCCGGCTCGGCCGATATCATCGTCGATATCACCTCCACCGGCTCGACGCTGCGCGCCAACCACCTGAAGGTGCTCCAGGACGGCGTCATACTGCATTCGCAGGCCTGCCTGGTGCGCGCCCGCAAGGATAGCCATGCAGATGACCCGGTCGTGCAGGCGATCGTCGACGCGGTGCGCGCCGCGCTCTGATCTCCGCCGTCAATGCATAAGAGAACCCGCCGTCAATTCAATGACGGCGGGTTTTGCATGCTTGGGAGGATATTCGTTCTATCAGGCAGCCGCATAGGCGCCGCGGCGGGCGTCAATCGAATAGTCACCGGCACCGACGGTGGCGAGCAATATATACGCGCCGGCAAGCGTGATGTTCTTCATGACCATGATCTGGTTGAGAATATTCACGAGTTCCGCGCCACTTGCGTAGGGCAGATGGAAGGCAACGGCCGTGAAGACACAGAAGCCCGCGAGCAGCCAACCGGCAATCCGGACCTGGAAGCCTGTGAGAACCGCAAGGCCGGCGAGCAGTTCGAAAAGGCCTGCGGCATAAGCCAACAGGGATGCTGCCGGCAGGCCGGCACCGGCGATCATGCCAGCAGTACCGGCAGGATCGCTTAGCTTCATGAAGCCGGAAAGGACGAACATGAAAGACAGGAGAATGCGGGCAATCAGGATAAAGGCGTTCGACATGGATGTTGCTCCGTTGAATGGCTCTGGAGATATTGGTGCCCCCCGGGCACGCTGTGGATCTCTGATATCCCTATCTCGCCTATTTCCTTCGTTATGCAAAGATAGACGGAAGGGGACACTTCGTTCAATAATATGAAACGACGCCTCGCTTGCTTTTCCAGCGCCTCGTCTCCTATGGTCGGCGCCGAACCCTGGAGACTCCGATGGCAGATCTTTCCGCATTTCCGATCACGAGGCGATGGCCGGCGAAAAATCCCGACATCATCCAGCTCTATTCGCTGCAGACGCCGAACGGCGTGAAAGTGTCCGTCGCCCTCGAAGAGCTCGGTCTCGCCTATGAGCCGCATTATGTTTCCTTCGACGCCAACGAACAGAAGTCACCGGAATTCGAATCTCTCAATCCGAACGGCCGCATTCCGGCGATCATCGATCCGAAGGGGCCTGAGGGCAAACCGATCGGCCTTTTCGAATCCGGCGCCATCCTGCTCTATCTCGCGGAAAAGACCGGCAAGCTCATTCCTGAGGATGCCGCCGGCCGCTACGAATGCATTCAGTGGGTGTTTTTCCAGATGGCCGGCATCGGCCCGATGTTCGGTCAGTTCGGCCATTTCTACAAATCCGCCGCCGATAAGGTCGCCAACAATTCCTATCCGGTGGAGCGCTATCGCGATGAATCCAAACGGCTGCTCGGCGTGCTCGAAGGCCGGTTGAAGGGCCGTCAGTGGATCATGGACGATCAGTATACGATCGCCGATATCACCACCTTCACCTGGGTCCGCGGCGCCGACATCTTCTATGGCGGCCGCGAGGTCCTCGACTATGCGAGTTTCCCCGCCGTTTCGGATTGGCTGGAACGCTGCATCGCCCGTCCGGCCAGTGCCCGGGGCCTCAATGTTCCGGTCAAGCCGGAGTAGCGGTCCCGGAAAGCGCAAAGGCCGCTCTCGGGAGCGGCCTCAACTATATGACAACCCAAGGCTTTCCCCCTCCAACGTCATCCTCGGCTTTGTACCGAGGATCTGCTGCCCTATCGACCCGAGGCAGATACTCGGGACAAGCCCGAGCATGACGAAAGGGGAGTTGGCCGGCTTTTTCAGCAGTCTGACCGCTTTCAGCGGAGACCGAAATTTCGCCCGCCCGCCTCTATTGCCGGTTGGTAATCTGCCTTGCGCCTTCGAGCTTGAAACGCGGAAAGACGAAGACGCCGGCCAGGCTGCCGCTGTATTTCTCCTCGAGCCCGTTTGACTCGCCCATGCAGAATAGCGGCTGGCGCAAGCCGTTCGGCATGATGATCGTCGTCGAAAAGCAGAAGGAGGAGCAGTGTGTTGCCGCCTGTTCGAACAGTTCCAGCACGTGACTGCGATCTCCGGAATCGTAGCATCGTATCAGGTTCAGCAATCCGCATTCCTCAGCGGAGAGGCAATGCAGCATGGCGCTCCACTTGCCGAGATGAAGCACGCCGCTCGACAGATCGCAGGTCCAGCTTTCGGAAACAGAAAACTGCGCCAGCATCTCGTGCTGTTGATTGTTGTCGTTCATCGAGCCAGGCAGCAACGGTACGGCTGCATTGGCTTTGGCAATCTTGAACACGGGCGTTCCCTCGTTCGCATGCGGCTCCTCCGCCGCACGCTCGGCAAACACTGAGACAGGCTCATGCAGCAGCGGGCATAATGCCCGCGCCCATACCGGCGATCATTGCCGCGGCCATCCGGACCTCCGAACCGGAGCCCTTCGAACCGACTGTTGTGGCATCGCCGTCCGCGCTCGTCTGACAGCGAAAATGATCGCCGGGCGCACTTCAATTGCAGCGCGGATTTATAGGAGCTTTTGCACAAACGGCAACGGCTTTTTAAGGGGTGTTCGGATCGAGATCCTGTCGGCCTATAGGCACTTTTGGACAGAACAGAGCCCAAATTTCAGCGCTTTTCCCACGTTTCACCCCACTTGGCGGGAGATATATCGCCGTAAGGCGGCGACCGCGCGCATCTTGCGTGGAGAGAAAAACAAGCAGCGGCGCAAGCCTCGGGAAAGCTTGGCCGTCCGGCAAATGCGCTGCACGACACAAAATAGCGCGCAACGGATCGAATCGCTCGAAGGAAGTTCGTGGCAAAAGAAAAAGGGCGACCCGAGGGCCGCCCTTCCTGTTCCGGATGCCGGAATGAGTGCAGGCTTTCGCCTATCACATCATGTCCATACCGCCAGTTCAGCGCGCTCGATGCGCTGAACCATCTTAGATGATGGGCGGATTCATGGACGATGCTGTGAAAGGCCGTTGGCCTATCACATCATGTCCATACCGCCCATGCCGCCCATGCCGCCCGGCATAGCCGGAGCGTCCTTCTTCGGCAGCTCGGCGATCATGGCTTCGGTAGTGATCAGCAGCGATGCAACGGAAGCGGCATCCTGCAGGGCGGTGCGAACGACCTTGACCGGGTCGATGATGCCCATGCCGATCATGTCGCCATATTCGCCGGTCTGGGCGTTGTAACCCCAGTTGTCCTGATCCTTGTCGAGGATCTTGCCGACAACGATCGAGGCTTCGTCGCCTGCGTTCTCAGCGATCTGGCGGGCCGGAGCCTGCAGCGCGCGGCGAACGATGTTGACGCCGGCTTCCTGGTCGTCGTTGATGCCCTTGGAGGTGATCTTGACGGAGGAGCGCAGCAGGGCAACGCCGCCGCCCGGTACGATGCCTTCCTGAACGGCAGCGCGCGTCGCGTTGAGGGCGTCGTCGATGCGGTCCTTCTTTTCCTTGACTTCGACTTCGGTCGAACCGCCGACGCGGATGACGGCAACGCCGCCGGCGAGCTTGGCAAGGCGTTCCTGCAGCTTCTCGCGATCGTAGTCGGAGGTGGTCTCTTCGATCTGCGCCTTGATCTGGGCAACACGGCCTTCGATGTCGGACTTGGCACCCGAACCATCGACGATCGTGGTGTTTTCCTTGGAGATCGAAACCTTCTTGGCGCGGCCGAGCATGTCGAGCGTGACGGATTCGAGCTTGATGCCGAGATCTTCGGAGATGACAGTGCCGCCCGTCAGGATGGCGATGTCTTCGAGCATGGCCTTGCGGCGGTCGCCGAAGCCAGGGGCCTTGACGGCAGCGATCTTCAGGCCGCCGCGCAGCTTGTTGACGACGAGCGTTGCAAGGGCTTCGCCTTCGACATCTTCAGCAATGATGAGGAGCGGCTTGCCGGTCTGGACGACGGCTTCGAGAACCGGGAGCATCGACTGCAGGTTCGAGAGCTTCTTCTCGTGGAGGAGAATGAAGACGTCTTCGAGGTCGGCAACCATCTTTTCCGGGTTGGTGACGAAGTAGGGGCTGAGGTAGCCGCGGTCGAACTGCATGCCTTCGACGACTTCGAGTTCGGTTTCGGCGGTCTTGGCTTCTTCAACCGTGATGACGCCTTCGTTGCCGACCTTCTGCATGGCTTCGGCAATGTCGAGGCCAACCTGGCGCTCGCCGTTTGCCGAGATCGTGCCGACCTGGGCGACTTCTTCCGACGTGTTGATCTTCTTGGCCTTGGCCTGGAGATCCTTGACGACTTCGGCGACGGCGAGATCGATGCCGCGCTTCAGGTCCATCGGGTTCATGCCGGCGGCAACGGCCTTGGCGCCTTCGCGAACGATCGCCTGGGCAAGAACGGTTGCAGTCGTGGTGCCGTCGCCGGCGATGTCGTTGGTCTTCGAAGCAACTTCGCGGACCATCTGGGCGCCCATGTTTTCGAACTTGTCTTCGAGTTCGATTTCCTTGGCGACGGAAACGCCGTCCTTGGTGATGCGCGGCGCGCCGAAGGACTTGTCGATGATGACGTTACGACCCTTCGGGCCGAGCGTGACCTTGACTGCATCGGCGAGAATGTCGACGCCGCGCAGCATCTTTTCGCGCGCGGTGCGGCCAAACTTGATTTCTTTAGCTGCCATGTTTGTGACTCCTGAATTCGATTTGTTCGGGCAAAAGCCCGTCAGTCATTTCGGGAAAGCGGATCGGCCAATCAGCCGATGATGCCCATGATGTCGGCTTCCTTCATGATCAGAAGGTCTTCGCCGTTGATCTTGACTTCGGTGCCGGACCACTTGCCGAACAGCACGCGGTCGCCAGCCTTGACGTCGAGTGCGACGACCTTGCCGGACTCGTCACGAGCGCCGGAACCGACGGCGACGATTTCGCCTTCCTGCGGCTTTTCCTTGGCGGTGTCAGGAATGATGATCCCGCCCTTGGTCTTCTCTTCGGACTCGACGCGACGAACGACGACGCGGTCGTGAAGCGGACGGAAATTGGTGCTTGCCATTGTCTAATCCCTCGATCGAATGACATTCGCGGGCCGGAGTGGCCCACATGGATAGGTGTTAGCACTCCCTTGCGGTGAGTGCTAGCGACGTGCATTTAGGGATGGCTCCGAAAGGAGTCAATGATAGCAATCACGAATTTTTGTGCCGGAATTGTGAAGAGGCCGGAGAAATGCCGGAGATTTCGGCCGAACTCTCTGTCGCGGCCGAGCCTTGCCGATCACGCGCCGGATTGTCGCGACTGAGCTTTGTGGTGGCTGATGGCGAAGAAAATGCCTTGCCATCGTCCTGCGCCTTTGCAATGTCACCGGTGACTGCAGCAACTCGGGATATTGGAATGGCCAAGCGGATAGAAACCTTCTCTGAGATCACGGATCGCTATGATGTGGTGCTCTGTGATGTCTGGGGCGTCGTTCACAACGGCGTCGATCCGTTCCCCAAGGCTGCCGCGGCCCTTCAGGCCGCCCGCGAGAGAGGCCTCGCCGTCGTCCTCATCACCAATTCGCCGCGCCTTTCCTGGCAGGTCGTCGAGCAGTTGCTTCATATCGGCGTGCCTGACATCGCCTTCGACAGGATCGTCACCTCGGGCGACGTCACGCGCGGGCTGATTTCCGAGGGACCGAAGACGGTCTTTCTGCTCGGCCCCGAGCGTGACAAAGCGCTTCTCGAAGGCATCGGCGTCGAGCGGGTGCCGGCAGGCGAAGCGCGATCGCTCGTCTGCACCGGCTTTTTCGACGATGAGACCGAGAAGCCGGAAGATTACACCGACATGCTTCTGGATTTTCAGGCGCGCGAAGTGCCGATGATCTGCGCCAATCCCGACCTCGTCGTCGAGCGCGGCCACCGCATCATTCCCTGCGCCGGCGCCATGGCCGCCTATTACGAGCAGCTCGGCGGCAAAACCCGCATCGCCGGTAAGCCGCACCGGCCGATCTACGAGGCGACGCTGGCCGCTGCCCGCGAACTTCGCGGCGATGTCCCCACTGAGCGCGTGCTGGCGATCGGCGACGGCATGCCGACCGATGTCCGCGGCGCCTTGAATTTTGGCCTCGACCTTCTCTACATCAGCGGCGGGATCCACGCCAAGGAATACACCTTGAACGGCGAAACCGACGAGGCAATCCTCAACGCCTACCTCGAACGGGAAAACGCCGCGCCGAAGTGGTGGATGCCGCGCCTTGCATGAAGAGAAGCCAGCCGATGACCGTCTTCCACCGCAATGAAACCCGCGATCCCTTGCCCGCCCATCTCAAGGGCGGGGTGATCGCCATCGGCAATTTCGACGGTGTGCATCGCGGTCATCAGTCGGTGCTGAACCGCGCGCTTGAGATCGCCAGGGCGCGCGGCGTCCCCGCTCTAGTGCTGACCTTCGAGCCGCATCCGCGCACCGTCTTCCGGCCGCAGACGCCGGTGTTCCGCCTCACACCCGCGCCGCTCAAGGCCCGCATCCTGGAAACGCTGGGGTTCAACGCCGTCATCGAATATCCCTTCGACTACGAATTCTCGCAGCGCTCGGCCGATGATTTCATCCATTCGATCCTGAAGGATTGGCTCGGCGCCTCCGAAGTCGTCACCGGCTTCGATTTCCACTTCGGCCGCGGCCGCGAAGGCGGTCCGGCCTTCCTGATGAATGCCGGCCAGACCTACGGCTTCGGCGTCACTCTGATCGATGCCTTCCGCGACGAAAACGCCGATGTCGTCTCGTCGAGCCATATCCGCGCGTTGCTGAAGGATGGCAATGTCAGCGAAGTCGCCGGCATGCTCGGTTACCGCTATACCGTCGAGGCGGAGGTGATCGACGGCGAAAAACTCGGCCGGCAGCTTGGCTTTCCCACCGCCAACATGCGCCTGCCGCCGGAGGCCGAGCTTGCCGCCGGCATCTACGCCGTCCGCTTCCGCCGCCAGGACGGAACGCTCCACGACGCGGTCGCAAGCTACGGCCGCCGCCCGACGGTGACGGAAAATGGCGCGCCGCTGCTCGAAACCTTTCTTTTCGATTTCAGCGGCGATCTCTACGGCCAGCTCTGCGCCGTCTCCTTCTTCGGCTATATTAGACCGGAGCTGAAATTCGACGGCCTCGATCCGCTCGTCGCTCAGATCAGGCGCGACGAAGAGGAGGCGAGGGCGCTGCTGGCGGGTGTCAAGCCGCTCGGAGACCTCGACCGGAAGCTTTGCTTTTCCTGAGCCACGGTAAAATGTGCTTGTCTTCGATTATTTCCGGCTCAATGGAAATTGATCCGGATCGTTTGTCCACGGATCGAAAACTGCCGCGCCGGAGAAGCGCGTATCCTTTACGTTCCGCGTCACCAGATAGAGATTGTGCTCGATGGCGGTGGCGGCCAGCATCGTGTCGATGACCGGCGGCGTATGTCCGGTTCGCAGTTTTGTGAGCCCTGAAATAGCACCCCAATGCCTGACGCCCGCGTCGCTCAGCGAGAGAGTACGCTGTGAGAACCGCTCCTGCAGAGCGTCGCGCGCCGCTATATAGCGATAGCGGTTCCGGTCGTCTTCAGGCAGGTTTTCGATGCATTTGTCATATTCTGCGAGGGTGAGCACGCTGATGAACATCTGGTTCTCGTCCTGCGCGGCAGCCCAGGACTTCACGGAGGGCGCGCCGTTCGGATTGATCAGCGCCGCAATGACGTTGGTGTCGAGCAGCCATCCGATCACAGTTCGACGTCCCGCCCGTAATCGGGCTCCCGCTCCAGATCGAGCTCTTTCAGAGCGAGGCTCTCCATGAAGTCGACCAGGGGCTTTTTGGGCTCGGCCTTCGTCAACCGTTCGAGTTCTTCGACGCTGATGATGACGACGCTGTCTTTGCCGCGCACTGTGACGCGCTGTGGCCCTTCGCTGCGGGCACGGCGCACGACTTCGCTGAAGCGCGCTTTGGCGTCCTCGAGCTTCCAGCTTTGCTTTATGACTTTTCTCATGTCCCAACGCCCGCAATCGAATCTGGTCAGATAGTCAGATTATATCGCAGGCTGCCGGCGGTTTCCAGCCGGTCTGTTCTTCTGGAGACTAATAGGTTGGCAGTTGCAGTTAGTGATGCCGATTGCTTGGCTGCGAATTCTTCTCTTCCTTTTCCCGGCAAAAACGCCTATGAACCGGCCCGATGAGAAAATTTCGGCTGGCGATCACGATACGAATTATCGGCCCGGCCTTCCGCGCGCGCTAAGCGGCCGGGAGGTCCGGGTTTTCGGCGCTTGGATACAAGCGCTTCCGTCACCAGCTTTTTCACGCCTTTGCGCCCCCTTCCTGGGCCGCCAGAAACGATTGTCCCGATATGACCGACACAGCCGAAAAAATCGATTACTCGAAGACCCTCTATTTGCCCGAAACCGATTTCCCGATGCGCGCCGGCCTGCCGCAGAAGGAGCCGGAGCTCGTCAAGCGCTGGCAGGAGATGGATCTCTACAAGAAACTGCGGGCGTCTGCCGCCGGCCGCGAAAAATTCGTCCTGCATGACGGCCCGCCCTATGCCAACGGCAACATCCATATCGGCCACGCGCTGAACAAGATCCTCAAGGACGTCATCAACCGTTCGTTCCAGATGCGAGGCTTTGACGCCAACTACGTGCCCGGCTGGGATTGCCACGGCCTGCCGATCGAATGGAAGATCGAGGAGGAGAACTATCGCGCCAAGGGCAAGGCCAAGCCGGATCTCAAGGAGCCGGCGGCGATGATCGAGTTCCGCCGCGAGTGCCGCGCCTATGCCGAAAAATGGATCAAGGTCCAGGGCGACGAGTTCCAGCGTCTTGGCATCGTCGGCGATTTCGACAACCCGTATCTGACGATGAATTTTCACGCGGAAAGCCGCATCGCCGGCGAGCTGTTGAAGATCGCCGCAAGCGGCCAGCTCTATCGCGGCTCCAAGCCGATCATGTGGTCGGTGGTGGAACGCACCGCGCTTGCCGAAGCCGAAGTCGAGTACCACGACTATGAGAGTGACACGATCTGGGTGAAGTTCCCGGTCGGGAAAGGTTCCGATGGCGTGAAGGATGCCTCCGTCGTCATCTGGACGACCACGCCCTGGACGATCCCCGGCAACCGGGCGATCGCCTATTCCTCGCGAGTTGCCTACGGCCTCTATGAAGTCACGGCTGCCGAGAATGATTTTGGCCCGCGCCCGGGCGAGAAGCTGATCTTCGCTGACAAGCTGGCTGAGGAATCCTTCGCCAAGGCGAAGCTTCAGTACAAGCGTCTTGGTGACGTTACGGCTGGCGATCTCGCCGGCCTCACCTGCGCCCATCCGCTCAATGGTCTCGGCGGCGGCTATGAATTTGCCGTGCCGCTGCTCGAGGGCGACCATGTCACCGACGATGCCGGTACGGGCTTCGTTCATACCGCACCCAGCCACGGCCGCGAAGACTTCGACGTTTGGATGGCGCATGCCCGCGAGATCGAGGCGCGCGGCATCGAGACCAAGATCCCGTTCCCGGTCGACGACGGCGGCTTCTACACATCCGATGCCCCCGGCCTGGAAGGCGGACGTGTCATCGACGACAACGGCAAGAAGGGCGATGCCAACGACCGCGTCATCAAGGCGCTGATCGAGCGTAGCGCGCTCTTTGCCCGTGGCCGCCTGAAGCACCAGTATCCGCATTCCTGGCGCTCCAAGAAGCCGGTCATCTTCCGCAACACGCCGCAGTGGTTCGTCTATATGGACAAGACGCTGCCGGATGGAACGACGCTGCGCAGCCGTGCGCTCACCGCGATCGACGATACCCGTTTCGTGCCGGCTGCCGGCCAGAACCGCCTGCGCGCCATGATCGAGCAGCGGCCGGACTGGGTGCTTTCCCGTCAGCGCGCCTGGGGCGTGCCGATCTGCGTCTTCGTCGACGAGCATGGCGCCGTGCTGCAGGATGAGGCCGTCAACGCCCGCATCCTTGAGGCTTTCGACGCCGAGGGCGCCGACGCTTGGTTTGCCGAAGGCGCCAAGGAACGCTTCCTCGGCAACGAGCATGACCCGGCCAAGTGGTCGCAGGTCATGGATATCCTCGATGTCTGGTTCGATTCGGGATCGACGCACACCTTCACGCTGGAAGACCGCCCCGACCTGAAATGGCCGGCCGATCTCTATCTCGAGGGCTCCGACCAGCATCGCGGCTGGTTCCATTCCTCGCTCCTGGAATCGGCTGCCACCCGCGGCCGCGCGCCTTACGACGCCGTCCTTACCCATGGTTTCACCATGGACGAGAAGGGCGAGAAGATGTCGAAGTCGAAGGGCAACGTCACCGCTCCGCAGGAGGTGATGAAGGACGCCGGCGCCGACATCCTGCGCCTCTGGGTGATGACCTCGGACTATGCCGACGACCTGCGCGTCGGCAAGACGATCATTCAGACCAATGTCGACGCCTATCGCAAGCTGCGCAACACCATCCGCTGGATGCTCGGCACGCTGGCCCATGACAAGGGCGAGGAGATCGCGCTTGCCGATCTGCCGGAGCTGGAGCAGCTGATGCTGCATCGGCTGGCCGAGCTCGATCAGCTGGTGCGCGAAAACTACGACGCGTTCGATTTCAAGAAGATCGCCCGCGCGTTGATCGATTTCGCCAATGTCGAGCTTTCGGCCTTCTATTTCGATGTCCGCAAGGATGCGCTTTATTGCGACGCGCCGTCGAGCCTGCGCCGGCGCGCCAGCCTGCACGTCATCCGCCAGATCTTCGATTGCATGGTGACCTGGCTTGCCCCGATGCTGCCCTTCACCACTGAGGAGGCCTGGCTGTCGCGCAATCCGTCCGCCGTTTCCGTGCATCTGGAGCAGTTCGCTCCTGTTGCAAAGGAATGGCGCAACGATGCCCTGGCCGAGAAGTGGAAGAAGATCCGCGCCGTGCGTTCGGTGGTGACCGGCGCGCTGGAAATCGAGCGCAAGGACAAGCGCATCGGCTCCTCGCTGGAAGCGGCTCCCGTCGTCCACATCGCCGATGCCGAGCTTCGCAAGGCGATCGAGGGTCAGGACTTCAGTGAAGTCTGCATCACCTCGGGCATCACAATCAAGGCGGACGCCGGTCCGGCGGAAGCCTTCCGCCTTGCCGAAGTGCCTGATGTCGCGGTCGTGCCGAAGCTCGCCGAGGGTGTCAAATGCGCGCGTTCCTGGCGCATCACCACCGATGTCGGCTCCGATCCTGATTATCCCGACGTCTCGGCGCGTGACGCTGCGGCATTGCGCGAACTCGGCATCCGCGCCTGAAGATATTTGCCGGGTGAATTGCCTTTGTGGCGTTCATCCGGTAAAAGCTGCCTGAAAATGGCCGGATTTTTGCGTCAGGGGGACGGTTGTCCGGTTGGGCAACGATTGCACCGGTGGCTGGAAGGGTTTTCATGTTCGCAACGCATTGGTTCCGTATGGGCGCCTGCCTGTCTGTTGTGGTGGCGGGATGCTCCCTGGTTTCCAGCTGCGCCAGCAGCCCGACCTACGGCACCGACAAGACCGCCATGGAGCAGTTGACTGACGATCTCGGCCAGTCCGTGTCTTTGACCGGGCCGGATCCGAAGAACAAAGGCGTCAAGTACACGCCGCGCCCGACGCTGGTGCTGCCGGCTGAGGGGCAGAGGGAGACCCTCGTTCAACCGCAGCAGACGGTTGCGAACAAGGACAATCCGCAATGGCTTGAATCGCCGGAGGAAACCCGCGCCCGCCTCGTTTCCGAGGCGGACGCGAACTCCGACAATCCGAACTACCGGTCACCGCTCGCCAGCTCGGCCATCGAAGGCGGCCGGCGCACGACGGAAGCCCAGACCCAGGCCTATCGCGAGGCCCGCGCCCTGCAGAAGGGCTCCTACGTCGATCAGCGCCGCTATATTTCCGATCCGCCGCCCGGCTACCGCACCGTCGACGACCCGGCAAAGCTCGACGATGTCGGCGAGCCCGAGCTCAAGAAGCAGAAAAAGCGCAAGAAGGACGCGGCGATCGCCAACAGCGGCAAGCAGTGGTGGAACTTCCTGCAATAGCGGCCTGTCCCAGGGTTTAGCGCCGTCCCAGGTCTTCGGCGAGGGCAGCCCCTCATCCGGCTGCCGCCACCTTCTCCCCGCGCGCGGGGCGAAGGGACCATGCCGCAACCTCTCCGTTCCCCACCCCCTCGCCGGGCACGTCCCCTCGCCCCGCAAGCGGGGGTCCGCAGGACGGGTCGAGACCAGTGGCTCGACCCCGGTAAGGGTTAGGGTGAGGGGCAGCCATTCGCACCAACCGGACGGTCGCGGCACGCGGCCGAAGATGACCGCGTCGCGCCCTGGAGAGCTACGGCGCCTCTCTCTTTTGCGAAAAGAACTTCCGCAATATCTCGGCCGACTGGACCTCGTTGAGGCCGGAATAGACCTCCGGGGCGTGGTGGCAGGTCGGCTGCGCATAGAATCGCACGCCATTGTCGACGGCGCCGCCCTTCGGGTCCTCGGCGCCGTAATAGAGCCTGCGGACACGCGCAAACGAGATGGCTGCCGCGCACATGGTGCAAGGCTCCAGCGTCACATAGAGATCGGCGCCGGCAAGCCGTTCCTGCCCGAGCGCTTCGCAAGCGAGCCGGATTGCGGCGATTTCGGCATGGGCGGTGACGTCATTGAGTTCGCGCGTTCGGTTTCCCGAGCGTGAAACCGCAATATCGTCGATGACGACGACGGCGCCGATCGGTACCTCGCCGCGTTCACCGGCGGCGCGCGCCTCTTCGAGCGCCATCTCCATGAAACGATTTGTCTTCACGATCGCAAGAATTTCCACTTAACCGCAGATGCGTGACCTGATAGACAGGCCCAAAAGGCAGGCAAACAACAAATGACATCCAAAGACAAGCCAAAACGCCCGGGCGCAAAGCCCTTTTCACGCGACGCCGGGACCAAGGCCGGTCCGAAAGCGGGTGGCGCGAAGCCGGCAAAGGCTGCAGCCGCGCGCCCGACTGCGCCCGAAACCGAGAGCGAGGCCAAGGCCGAACGCATTTCCAAAGTGATGGCGCGCGCCGGCGTCGCCTCTCGCCGCGACATCGAACGCATGATCATGGAAGGCCGGGTGACGCTGAACGGCAGGGTTCTCGAAACTCCCGTCGTCAACGTCACGCTTGCCGACCGCATCGAGGTCGACG
This sequence comes from Rhizobium sp. H4, assembly GCF_003013335.1. Taxonomy (NCBI): domain Bacteria; kingdom Pseudomonadati; phylum Pseudomonadota; class Alphaproteobacteria; order Hyphomicrobiales; family Rhizobiaceae; genus Rhizobium; species Rhizobium sp. H4. The sequence goes on along the minus strand of NZ_PSOW01000020.1, from coordinate 60,315 downwards.
GTGTGCCGATCCGCGGCATCGAGCGCACCAGGCTGTGGCTCTATCATAAGCCGGCCGGGCTGGTGACCACCAATGCCGATCCGGAAGGCCGCGCGACCGTCTTCGACAACCTGCCGGAAGAACTGCCGCGCGTCATGTCGATCGGCCGTCTCGATATCAACACCGAAGGCCTGCTGCTGCTGACCAATGATGGTGGTCTTGCCCGCGCGCTCGAGCTGCCGGCGACCGGCTGGTTGCGCCGCTACCGCGTCCGCGCCCATGGCGAGATCGATCAGGAGGCGCTCGACAAGCTGAAGGACGGTATTGCCGTCGACGGCGTGCTCTATGGCTCGATCGAGGCGACGCTCGACCGCACGCAAGGCTCGAATGTCTGGATCACCATGGGCCTGCGCGAAGGCAAGAACCGCGAAATCAAGAACGTGATGGGCGCGCTCGGCCTCGACGTCAACCGCCTGATCCGCATTTCCTATGGTCCGTTCCAGCTCGGCGACTTGCCGGAAGGCCATGTCATCGAAGTACGTGGCCGCACGCTGCGCGATCAGCTCGGCCCGCGCCTGATCGAGGAAGCCAAGGCGAATTTCGATGCACCGATCTACAATGCGCCGGCCGTTGCCGCCGAGGAAGAGGCGCAAGCCCCAGTACCGGAAAAACGCGAGCGGCCGCGCCGCGATGAGGACAAGCGCGAACGAGCGCTGAGCCGCCTCGACACCAAGCGCGACGATCGCCGCGGCGGCGGACGCAGAGATGACGACCGCCGCGATGGCGGCCGCTTCGACGACGACAAGCCGAAGCGTCCCCAGCCGCTCGGCCAGCGCCGCAGCGCCAATGTGTGGATGGCGCCTGGCGCCCGGCCGCTCGGCGAAAAGGCGGCCGCGAAAGCCGCTAAGAACGCGCAGACCGCGCGCCGGCGCGGCGAAGAGCGGCCGGCAAAGGGCACCGGTTCCCACCATATCGAGGATCGTCCGCGCACACAGATCAATCGCGTGCGCGAAGAGGACGGCGAATGGATCCGCTCGAGCGAGCAGCCTCACCGCAAGGATGAGGGCGAAGGCTCCGGCCGCAAGCGCTCTTTCGGGGATCGCCCGGCGCGCGAGGATCGCGGCTTTGGCGACCGCCCGGCGCGCGGTGAACGCCGCCCGCGCGACGCGGGTGACGAACGTCCGCGTGCCAGAAGCTCTGCCGGCGAAAGCCGGCCGGAACGTCCGCGTGGCGACCGGCCTTTCGGCGATCGTCCGTCGCGTGGTGACCGGCCCTTCGGCGACAAGCCGCGCGGTGACCGCAAGCCGCGTGCGGATGGCGACGAGCGTCCTCGTGCCGCCAGAGCCTCCACCGGCGAAGCCCGTTCGGAGCGTCCGCGCGGCGACCGGCCTTTCGGCGATCGTCCTTCGCGTGGCGACCGCCCCTTCGGCGACAAGCCGCGTGGCGACCGCAGACCGCGCGAGGACGGTGATGAGCGCCCGCGGGCAGCCAGAAGTTTTGCCGGTGAGGGCCGCTCAGAGCGTCCGCGCGGCGAAAGATCGTTCGGCGATAAGCCTTCGGGGGACAAGCCCCGTGGCAAGAGCTTTGGCGCCAAGCCGGGTGGATCTAAGAGTTTCTCCGGCAAGCCGAAGGGCAAGCCAGGCAGTGACAGGCCGGGCGGCGACAGGCCTGCGGGCGGCCCGTCCAGAGGTGGTGCAAAAGGAAAGGGCATGACGCGCGGTGCGGATCGTCGGCGGTGAGTTTCGCGGACGGCCTCTCGCCGTGCCAAAGTCCAACGATATCCGGCCGACTGCCGACCGGACACGCGAGAGCCTGTTCAATATATTGAGCCATGCCTATCCGGAATGCGTCGACGGCACCCGGATCCTCGACCTTTTCGCCGGCACCGGCGCCGTCGGCCTCGAAGCCGTGTCGCGCGGCTGTCGCCATGCGCTCTTCGTCGAAAACAGCGTCGAGGGCAGGGCGCTGCTTTGGGAAAACATCGATGCGCTCGGCCTGCACGGCCGCACGCGCATCCTGCGCCGCGATGCCACCGATCTCGGCAGCGTCGGCAATCTCGAAGCCTTCGACGTGCTGTTTGCCGATCCGCCCTATGGCAAGGGTCTCGGGGAGAAGGCGATGGCGGCGGCGGCGCAAGGCGGCTGGCTCAGGCCAGGCGCGATCGCGGTGCTCGAAGAACGCGCCGATATTGTCGTTTCCGTGCATCCTTCCTATGTCTTCCTCGAAAACCGCATCTTTGGCGATACGAGGGTGCATTTCTTCCGGTATCAGCCGCAATAAGCGGGGGCGGGGCGTGCAGCAGGCAGAGATCATCAGCCCGAAACTGCCGGCGATCAGCGATCTTCCGACGGTCGCTGTCGCTTTCGGCGGCGGCGGCGCGCGGGGACTTGCCCATATCCATATCATCGAGACGCTCGACGAACTCGGCATTCGCCCGGTGGCGATATCGGGCTCGTCGATGGGCGCGATCATGGGGGCCGGCATGGCCGCCGGCATGTCGGGAGCCGAAATCCGCGAACATGCGCTGACGACCGTCGGCAACAAGACGGCCGTCGTCGCCCGCATCTGGGGGCTTAGGCCGGCGACGGTGCGTGATGCGGTGGCCAAGGGCATCCGCATCGGCCAGTTCAATCTGGAGCGGATCTTGAAAGCCTTTCTGCCGGCCGAGTTGCCGGCCCGCTTTGAGGATCTGCTGGTGCCGATGAAAGTCATCACCACGGATTATTACGGACAGAACGAAGTCATCATCGAAGAGGGCGAGCTGTTTCCGGCACTCGCCGCCTCGTCCGCCATACCCGCCGTCTTCATGCCAGTGCGCCTGCGCGGCCGGGTGATGATCGACGGCGGCATCAGCAATCCGGTGCCCTATGAACCGCTGATGGATCTTGCCGACATCGTCGTCGGCATCGATGTCGTCGGCGCGCCGGAAGGCGACGGCACCCATATTCCGAACCGCATGGAAAGCATCTTCGGCTCGGGCCAGCTGATGATGCAGACGGCGATAACGCTGAAGCTGAAGCTCCGCGCGCCGCACATCTTCCTGCGCCCAGCCGTCGGCCGCACCGGCGTTATGGATTTCTTGAAGGCGCGCGACGTGCTCGCCATGTCCGTCGGCGTCAAGGACGACCTGAAATTCGCCCTCGACCGGGAAATCGAAGCGCGGCTGAAGCGCTAGAACACAGTATTATTGGGCATGGCCCTCATGGCCGCCGCCGGCGCCGTTCGATGCCTCGTTCATCATCATGACCGTGCCTTCGAAGCTTGAGAACAGCGCCAGCGCGGAGGGATCGAGACCGGCTTCGGCATCTTTCAGTTTCGCAGCCAGCTCAGTGGCATCATTTGCCGAGAGCCCGATCTTCTCCAGCGTCCCCGCATCCTTCAGGCTGTCGCCGCTGCTGAGATAGATGCTCCAGCCATGATGCGTCTTTTTCAAGAGGGCGCGTCCACCGCGCCCGTCCTGTCGCCAGCCGGCGATCGCCCAATCGGCCTCGACGACGACCGGGGCGATGTCCAATGGCTTATCAGGCGTTTCGAACAGCAGCTTCAGCCTTGCCGGGATCGCCTGCAGTGGATCGTCATCCGCTGATGCCATGGATGCGAAGAGCATGCAGGCAAGAAGTGCAATGATCGTCTTCATCGAATGGTCTCCCTCAAGCGAGAACGCGTTTCAACACGGGTACGAAGCGCACGACGATCTGGTCGAAGGCGATCATGGCAACAATGGCGAGCCCGCTCATCGGGAAGGCGACTGCGAAGATGGTGGTAATCACCCACAGGCCGTAATAGACCGAGCGCTTCGGCGGCATGGGCGGCACGCCGAGTCGGCCGGCCGGGCGCCGTTTCCACCACATGATGACACCAGTCACGCAGCTGAGCACGATTGCCAGGCAGGTTGCGAGCATCAGCGACTGGTTGAAACGCCCCCATTCCTGTCCCTGGTGGACATTGATGCCCCATTCGATCATCTTTCCGAGGAACGGATATTGGTTGAAGCCGATATCGATCAGCGGTTTGCCGGAATACTGGTCGATATGGATGGTGCGTTCGTCGGCGAGATCGTCGGGAAAGAGCGAGGCGGTATAGACACCGGTCTCGTCGGAGGGGATCGCCATGTCGAAGCCCGGCGCCATGCCCAGGCGCCTGGCGATCTCCACGGCTTTGTCGAGACCGATTGGCTTGGCCGATTGCGCTCTGGCAATATCGGAAAGCGGAACCGGCGCCTTCTCGATGATCCAGCCGCTTTTCGGCAGGATGTCCTCGGTGACCTTCAGCGATTTCGGCACGTCATCCCAGAGCTGGACGGGATAGCCGAGGCCGTGTTCGGTCAGCCAGGCATTGGCGTTCGCGCCCCAGTAGCCCGACCACGGCATGCCTGTGATCGCCAGGAAGAAGATCAGCACACCGGCGAAGGCGCCCGTCACCGCATGCAGGTCGCGCCAGAAAACCCGGCGGCCCGGCGTTCCCCGCACACTGACGACACCACCCGTCTGGCGGCGCGGCCACCAGAGATAGATGCCGGTGACGACGAGCACCATGGCAAAGCCGCCGGTGATCTCAATCAGCCGGTTCGTTGTACCGCCGAAAAAGGCCAGGCTGTGGATGCGCTTGACGACATAATTGAACTCGTCGGTCGATCCGACCACATCGAGCACCTTGCCGTCATAGGGGTTGACGAAGACCAGCGTGGCGCCGGCATCGCTCGCGACGGTGACGATGGCCGATCGCTCGGGTCCGGCCGGGTCCTTGTAGGAGGTCGCCGTCGAGCCCGGCACGGCGGCGGCGGCGATCTCAGCAACCTGCTCCGCCGGCAGCGCCTGGCCGGCCGGCTGGACGATGTAGCGGTAGCCGAAGACGCTGTTGTTGATCTCCTCCTTAAAGAGATAGAGCGATCCGGTCACAGCCAGATTGAGCATGAAGGGGATGACGAGAAGCCCGGCAAAGAAATGCCAGCGCCAGATAGCGCGGTAGAGCGAAACGCCGCTGGCGGCGTCCTCCGCCGGTCCAGCGGCAGTAATGGTCGACATGAGGATGGATCCTATCCGCGGCTGACTGCGGGACGCAACTCGGCCGGCGTTGAAAGGCGTCACGGCGCCTGCCGCAACACGAGGTTCAGGCGAGGATAGGATCGGAAGGGGGAGCGCGCGGACCGCTATTGGGCGGGAAAAGCCGGCGAGGGAAGCTTTCGGCTCGGATCGGCAGTTCGACCGCGACCGCAAAGGGTATCGGAGCACCGGCGACATCGGCCGGCGCCGGCAGCAGGATCGAGGCGCCGATCCGGCAGGCCTCGCAACCATGCGTATGGCTCTTGTCGTGCCGGCCTTGATCGGACTTGTCGCTGACGGTGACGCAAAGCGTCGGCAGCGTTCCATCGGGAAGCACATATTGGGCGATTTCAGCCGGACCGGCCTCGCCGGCGGCTACGATGGGAGCCTGATGAGCGAGCCCGACAAACACCAGCGCGACGGCGCACAGGATGCGCAGTGCCCAGTGTTCCATCTGTCTCGCCCGTCTGATCAAGTCTGCCTCTTGGATTGCTCCGATCGCCCGGTTGATAGACGCCGGCGAGCGGATATTCAATGCGTCAATTTAACAAACCGGCCAGCGGCGATCAGGCCTCCGCCGTCGCATCCGCGGTGCCCGCCAGCGGATCATCCTCGAAGGGATCGGCGGCGCGTTTCGGCTTGACCAGCGGTTCGGGGCGAACCGGGTGGGAAAACAGCATGTCGCGCCCGGCTTGCAGCCCCTCCGAAACCTGCAGGGCGAGCCGCGCCTCGTCGCGTTTGCGGATATCCTCGCCGATCTCATGGGCGTCGACCTCGGGAACGCCGAGCGCTTCCAGCGTCCGCCGTCCGAAGAGCAGGCCGGATTCCAGCGTTTCGCGCAGCTCGTAATCGACGCCCTTGTTGCGCAGTTCGATCGAATGGATGCGGTCGTAGGAACGCACATAGAGCCTGGTGTGCGGATAATCCGCCTGCACCAGCTCAACCACCTTGTCGGTGACCTCCTTCTTCTGCGTGCAGACGAGCACGATCTTTGCCCGGTCGATGCCGGCGGAGCGCAGCACGTCCTTGCGGGTGCCGTCGCCGAAATAGATGCGGAAGCCGAAGGAGGAGGCCTGGCGGATGCGGTCCGCCGAAAACTCGATGACGGTGACGCTGCGCCCGCCGGCCAGCAGGATCTGCGCGGCAATCTGGCCGAAACGCGAGAAGCCGACCATCAGCACGTCGGCGCCGGCGCCCTCGAAGTCCTCGTCCAGCTCCTCATGTTCGTCGCCGTTGAGCAGCCGCTTCGACAGCGCCGCCCCGATCGGCGTCAGCGCCATGGAGAGCGTGACGATCGCCACCAGCAGCGATGCCGTGCTAGTCGACATCAGCCCGGCCGCACCCGCCGTTGTGAACAGCACGAAGCCGAATTCGCCGCCCTGCGGCAGCAGGAAGGCAATGCGGATTGCGTCATCGTGCGGCGAGCCGGAGATACGGCAGAGCCCATAGATGATGGTCGCCTTGACGGCCATGACGATCGGCACGGCGACGATGACGAAGAGCGCGTTGTCGAAGAGAACGTCGAGCTCCAGCGACAGGCCGACGGCGATGAAGAAGATGGCGAGCAGTACGCCGCGGAACGGCTCGATATCGGCCTCCAGCTCGTGCCGGTAGGAGGATTCGGCCAGCATCACGCCGGAGAGAAAGGCGCCCATCGCCATCGATAGTCCGGCAAGCTGCATCAGGCTCGCCGATCCCATGACGACGAAGAGGGCGGCGGCGATCATCGCCTCGCGGGCGCCGGTGCGGGCGATGACCTGGAAGAGCGGCGTCAGCAGGTAGCGTCCGGCAACCACCATTGCCGCCACGGCGCCGACGGCGACGGCAAAATCGGTGAGCGGCGCATTGCTGCCCTTGCCGCCGCCGTCGAGCACGGAGATCAGCGCCAAGAGCGGCACGATCGCCAGGTCCTGGAATAAGAGCATCGAGAAGGAGCGCTGCCCGTATCTCGTATTGACGTCGCCGTCGCCCTCGAGGATCTGCATGGCGAAGGCCGTCGATGACAGCGCCAGGCCGAAGCCGGCGACGATGCTGCCGCGCCAGTCGACAACGCCGGAGGTCCAGGCGAGCGCGGTCAGCGCCAGTCCCGTCACCACCACCTGGCCCGTGCCGAGGCCGAAAATGTCGCGCCGCATCTGCCAGAGGCGGCTGGGCTTCAACTCCAGCCCGATAATGAACAGCAGGAAGACGACACCGAGCTCGGCGACACCGAGGATCTGTTCGCCGTCGGTAATGCCGTGGAAAACAGGACCGATGACGATACCGGCGGCGAGATAGCCGAGGACGGTGCCTAGCCCGAGCTTCTTGAAGATCGGCGCGGCGACCACCGCGCCGCCGAGCAGCAGGATCGTTTCGGAAAAGAGGGCGTTGGGCGCTGACATGCTGACAATTCTTTCGGGTGGCGGGGGCACGCAGGCAGTCCCGATAAAGAATCGGCGGCGGCGGCCTTGATGCTTGGGAGAGTGCACAATAAATGGAAGCCGAAGGAAAGGCCAAATCATGTCCTCTGAAATTGATTCCTCGACACTTCTTTCCCGCGCAAGTCAATTGATCGATCTGGCAAGGAAGGCAGGGGCCGACGCCGCCGACGCCGTCGTCGTTCGCTCGCGTTCGCAATCGGTCAGCGTCCGTCTTGGCAAGGTCGAGGGAACGGAATCCTCCGAAAGCGACGATTTTTCGCTGCGGGTCTTCATCGGCAAGCGTGTCGCCAGCGTTTCGGCCAATCCCGGCTTCGATCTGCAGGCGCTTGCCGAACGTGCCGTCGCCATGGCCAAAGTCTCGCCGGAAGACCCCTTCGCCTGCCTCGCCGATGAGGCGAGCCTTGCGAAATCCTATCCCGACCTGCAATTGTTCGACGCCACCGAGGTCTCCTCCGAGATGCTGCGCGAGGCCGCTCTTGCCGCCGAGACGGCGGCCCTTGCGGTCAAGGGTGTGACCAATTCCTCCGGCGCCGGCGCATCCGGCGGCATGGGCGGCCTTGTTCTGGCCACCTCGCACGGTTTTGCGGGCAGCTACATGGGCTCCCGTTTCGGCCATTCCGTCAGCGTCATCGCTGGCGAAGGCACCGGCATGGAACGCGACTATGATTTCGACAGCCGCCTCTATTACGCCGAGCTCGACGATCCCGCCGAAATCGGCCGTCGTGCCGGCGAACGGGTGGTGAAGCGTATCAATCCGCGCCAGGTTCCGACCGGCAAGAACGTCACCGTCATCTTCGACCCGCGTGTCGCCCGCGGTTTCGTCGGCCATATTGCCGGCGCGATCAATGGCGCCGCCGTCGCCCGCAAGACCAGCTTCCTGCGCGACAGGATGGGTCAGCAGGTGCTGAAGTCGGGCTTGTCGATCACCGACGATCCGCTGATCGTGCGCGGCCCCGCCTCGCGGCCTTTCGACGGCGAGGGCGTGTCCGGCGAGCGGCTGGTGATGATCGAGGACGGTGTCCTGAAGCACTGGTTTCTTTCGACCTCGACAGGCCGCGAGCTCGGACTTCAGACCAACGGCCGCGGCGTGCGCGGCGGCACCGCCGTTTCGCCGTCCTCCACCAACCTTGCGCTGGAACCCGGCGACATCTCGCCGGAGGAACTGATCCGCAGCGTCGGCAACGGCTTTTACGTCACCGAACTGATCGGCCACGGCGTCAACATGCTCACCGGCGAATATAGCCGCGGCGCCACCGGCTTCTGGATCGAAAACGGCGAGCTCGCCTTCCCGGTATCGGAGGTGACGATCGCCTCGAACCTCAAGGACATGTTCATGCGCCTGACGCCGGCCAACGACATCGACCGCAAGTTCGGCGTCGCCGCGCCCACCTTCGCCATCGAAGGCATGACGCTCGCAGGTCAGTGAGAAACGAGCAGAAGGAAGTGATTGACGCGATGAGCGATAGCGAAGAGCTCCGCTGGCAGGGCGATCTCGCCCTGATCGCCGATGCTGCCAAGGAGGCCGGTGCGGTCGCCTTCGGTTTCTTCAACCAGTCTCCCGAGGTCTGGTGGAAGAACGATGACCGCTCTCCCGTCAGCGCCGCCGATTTCGCCGCCAACAAGACGCTGGAATCGATCCTGCGCAAGGCCCGGCCGGATTATGGCTGGCTGTCTGAGGAAACCGAGGACGATGCCGACCGCCTCGCCCGCGAGACGGTGTTCATCATCGATCCGATCGACGGCACACGCGCCTTCCTCGGCGGCCAGAAGGTCTGGTGCGTCAGCGTCGCGGTCGTCCATCGCGGCCGGCCGGTCGCCGGCGTGCTCTACGCCCCGGCGCTCGAAGAGCTCTACGAAGCCGTCGAGGGCGGTGTGGCGCTGAAGAACGGCGTGCCCTTCACCGTTTCGGCCGCCGGGCCGGAGGAGATGAGCCGGCTGGCGATCGGCGAAGATCTGTTGAAGACCTTTCCGCCGGCCTTCCGCGAGCGGGTCAGGCGCGAGAAATACATTCCCTCGCTTGCCTATCGCATTGCCATGGTGGCGGACGGACGGCTCGACGGCACGTTCGTCAAGGGCAATTCACACGATTGGGACCTTGCCGCCGCCGATCTGATCCTGGCCTGCGCCGGCGGCCGCCTCGTCGACCTCGACGGCGAACCGATCGTCTACAATCGCGCTGAAGTCACCCACAAGGTGCTGTGTGCGGCACCGGCGCCTCGCATGGATGAGTTCCTCGCGGCCTTTGCCGGGCGACGAGACAGTTGACGTTTCCGTCAAAATCCCGCAGATGGGGTGGCGGAGGAGAATAGGCAGAAAGAGAACAAGAATGACTGACTCCGGTGACAAGAAGCAGCTTTTGCATCTCGTTTTTGGCGGCGAACTGGAAAGCCTCGACGAGGTCCAGTTCCGTGATCTGAAGGATCTCGATATCGTCGGCATCTTTCCCGATTATGCCACGGCGCTGACGGCCTGGAAGGCGAAGGCGCAGCAGACGGTCGACAATGCGCATATGCGCTATTTCATCGTCCACATGCATCGTTTGCTCGATCCGCAGGAAAAGGCCGGAGGCCACTGACCTCGGCCGCCGATTCCGCGCCAAGTGCCGGCGGCCGCCATGGGTCCCGGGCTTGCAGCATCGGGCGCCGTCGACCCGGATCGTTTGACGCATTCTGAACAAATTGATCGGTCATTTCGGCCGCAACGATAATTGGGGAATGGGTTTGATGTCGATCGTCTTGGATCGGAGGCTGGCGCAATGAGCTCCCGGATGGCGCGGCTCGGTCTGAGCACATACCGTCTGGCGGGAACTGTGGCCTCTCCAGTCGTCGGTCTTTATCTCACCTACCGTACCGCCAAGGGCAAGGAAGACCGCGCGCGCCGCCTGGAGCGTTTCGGCTATCCGAGCGCCAACCGGCCGCAAGGGCCGCTCGTCTGGTTCCACGCCGCAAGTGTGGGCGAAACCAACGCCGTCATCCCATTGATCCGCGAGATCCGCCGCCGCGACATCCACGTCATTCTAACGACCGGCACCATCACCTCCGCGAAACTTGCTGCCGAGCGCCTCGGCCATGAAGCGATCCATCAATATGTGCCGCTCGATCTGAAGCCATCGGTCAGCCGCTTCCTCGATTACTGGCAGCCGGATTGCGCCATCATCGCCGAATCCGAAATCTGGCCGGCAACGGTGCTGGAGCTTGGCCGCCGCCGCATCCCGCAGATCCTGGTCAACGCCCGCATGTCGGACCGCTCCTTTGCCCGCTGGCGCCGCCGCCCATCGATTGCCGAAGCCCTGTTCGAAAATCTCGCCCTCGTCATCGCCCAGTCGGATGTCGATGCCGAACGTTTCCGCGATCTCGGCGTCGTCCCGGTCATCACCTCGGGCAATCTGAAGGTCGATACCGACGCCCCACCCTATGACAGCGCTGTCCTTTCGCGCTACAAGAAGCAGATCGGCGATCGCAAGACCTGGGCGGCGATTTCGACCTTCGACGGCGAGGAGAATGCGGCCGGCATCGTCCATCGCGCCCTGAAGGAGCGCGACCGGCAGTTGACGATCATCGTGCCGCGCCATCCCGAGCGCAGCGACGAGATCGAGGCGGCTCTGGTCAAGCAGGGCCTCAAGGTCGCCCGCCGCACTCGCGACGACGTCCTGTCCGCCGATATCGATGTTTTCCTCGGCGACACGATCGGCGAAATGGGTCTCTATCTTCGTTTGACGGAGATTGCCTTCGTTGGCCGTTCGCTGTTTGCCGAAGGTGGCCAAAACCCCCTGGAGCCGGCCATGCTCGGTTGCGCCATCCTCTCCGGCGGCAATGTGCAGAATTTTCGCGAGGCCTATCAGAGACTTGCCCGCAGCGGCAGCGCCCGCATGGTGCGCGATACCGAAATGCTGGCCAAGGGCGTGCATTACCTTTTGATCAACGACGAAGCCCGCCGCTCGATGATCGAAGCCGGCATTGCCACCGTGCACGAGATGCGCGGCGCGCTGACGGCGACGGTGAAGGGGCTGGAACCCTATATCAATCCGCTGACGGTCAAGGCGCGCCTGTTGCCCAAAGCCGTCGCCCAGCTCTGAGGAGGCGCGATGTCGGGCCCGGCGCGTATCAAAGGCATCCTCTTCGACAAGGACGGCACGCTGCTCGATTATGACGAGAGCTGGTTGCCGGTCAATCGCGAGCTTGCCCGCATCGCCGCCGAGGGCGATCCGCTTCTCGCAGACCGGTTGCTCTTGGCTTGCGGCATGGATCCTCAGACCGGCCATATCGTCCCCGACAGCCTGCTCGCCGCCGGCAATACCCGTCAGATCGCCGAGGGGCTCGTCGCCGCCGGCTCGATGGTCGAAGTCGGCGAACTGACGGTCCGTCTCGACGATCTCTTTTCCGGCGCCGCCGAATTTTCGGTGCCGGTGACCGATCTTGCCGGCTTCTTCGCCAGACTGCATCGGCGCGGCTTCAAGCTCGGCGTCGCCTCCAGCGACAATGAACGCTCCATCCGCCAGACCGCCGAACGTTTCGGTTTTGCCCCTTATGTCGATTACATCGCGGGTTATGACAGCGGCTTCGGCGTCAAGCCGGAACCCGGCATGGTGCTCGGCTTCTGCGCCGCGACCGGTCTTTTGCCGGAAGAGGTCGCGATCGTCGGCGACAACAATCATGATCTGCACATGGGCCTGAATGCCGGCACCGGGCTCAGGATCGCGGTGCTGACCGGCACCGGCTCGCGGGCTTCGCTTGCCGCCGCTGCCGATCATGTGCTCGACGATATCACCGCCATCGAGACATTGCTGCCGGACCTGCAGCCGGCCTAAACCGCATCGCGATCTTTGCAAGGACTTGCATTTTCACCGGTTTTGGCTTCTCAATCCGGCCGGTCGAAAAGCAAGGGGCCGGTTCTGAGACCGGGCAGGGGAGCGGGACGGCAAGATGATATCCGAAGCGCCGCCGTTCTGGTGGAGGAAAGCCGACTGGCGGGCCTGGATGCTGGCGCCGCTTTCCTTTCTCTACGGCCGTGTCGCCGGCCACCGAATGGCCCATGCGCGCCGCGCCTCCGTTTCCGTTCCCGTCATCTGCGTCGGCAATTTCACCGTCGGCGGCGCCGGCAAGACGCCGACGGCGCTGACGATCGCCCGCGCCGCCAAGGCGAAGGGGCTGAAACCCGGCTTCCTCAGCCGAGGTTACGGCGGCTCGCTCGACGTGACGACGGTGGTCGATCCCCATCATCACCGGGCCGTCGCCGTCGGCGACGAGCCGCTGCTGCTTGCCCAAGAGGCGCTGACGGTGATTTCCAGGCGCCGCGTCGACGGCGCGAGACGTCTGGTAGCGGAAGGCGCCGACCTCATCATCATGGATGACGGGTTCCAGAGCGCCCGGCTGGCGATCGATTATGCTCTGCTCGTCATCGACGCGACGCGCGGCCTCGGCAACGGCCATATCGTGCCGGCCGGCCCTGTGCGCGCGCCGATCGGCCAGCAACTGCGCTCGGCGACGGCTCTGCTGAAGGTCGGCGGCGGCCATGCCGCCGACAGGATCGTCCGCATGGCGGCGCGCGCGGCAAAGCCCTATTTCACCGCATCGCTCAAGGTGCGCGGCGACGATAGGCTCGCCGGCATCAGGGTGTTGGCATTTGCCGGCATCGCCGATCCCGCCAAATTCTTCCGTACCGTCGAATCGCGCGGCGCCGAAATCGCCGTCGCCAAGACCTTCGGCGACCACGAGCACCTGACCGAGGACGAGATCGGCGATATCCTGACGACCGCCGAGCACCAGGATCTTCTGATCGTCACCACCTCGAAGGATTTCGTCCGCCTCTCCGGCCACCACGGCAAGGCGGAAGAGCTGGCGCAAAAGTGCCGGGTGATCGAGGTCGACATGATCTTCGATGATCATCTCGCTCCAAGCCTCATCATCGACCGGGCGATCGTCGCCTGCCGCGAACGCCGCCTGCGGGAGATGAAGGCCGCAAACGCGTAAAGCGCGTCGCGTCAAATATGATTCATGCGACGCGCTTAAGCCCTTTATTTTGATGCATGTCGTTATCCCGGAACCGCTGCACACTTCCGGGCGACATGCATTAAACCGGGATTGGGCGGATAGCGGCCTGTCCGTCCCCTGCGTGCGGAAGCGGCAGGCCGCCGTCGAAGGGCGCTAGTTCAGCGGCAAAAACAGTTCCGCGACCGCCTCATGCTCCGCCACTTCAGGGAAGAAGCGCAGCCGCTGGCAATAGATCGGGAAGTCGCGCGCTTCTTCGCCGCTGGCCGGCAGCCATTCGCGATAGAGGTAGAGCGCGGCGGGTTCCAGATTGTCGGTGTTGCCGACGACGCGCAGCACCGCGCATCGTCCGCCGGGAATCTCGCCGGCTTTGATCTCACCGCTGTCCGCCTCGATTGGTTTGTCGATCCCGACACAAAGGTCCACGCTATAGTCGGCGGGCGACGCGGGACGCCGCTCGGAGCGCCAGATATTGAAGGTCGGATTTGTCTTGGGGTGCAGACCTGCCCCTGGCGCCAGGCGATGAAGCGCTGGATGGTGGCGCCGAGCGTTGCGGGATCGCCCCGATGCTTCATGATCGCCACCGGCGTGGGAGGCACATCGCGAATCGTCACGTCGTCAATGGTAAAAGTCTTCTGCATGAGCTTGCTCCTGGCGTTGTCGAGAGGCCCAAAGGCCACAAGCCACGGCTCCCAGTCGGGAGACTTCCGGAAAGACGAAGGCGATTGCCCGAACCGTTGCCGAAAAGCGCGGGCAAAGGCATCAGGACCGTCGTAACCGGCTTCCATCGCTATATCGGTGACGCTTTGGGCATCCCTGTAGGCTAGCTGGTATGAAGCGCGCTTCATTCTGGCGAGCTGGATATAGCGATGCACGGATAGACCGAAGGTCGCCGTGAACTGCCGATGGAAATGATATTTCGAGTAGGCTGCGACATTGCTCAGCGCATCGAGGTCCAGATCATCGTCCAGATGCCGGTCTATGTGATCCAGCACCCGCTGCATGCGGGCATGGTAGTTTTGAAGCGCCGCCTTCATCGTCCCGTCCTCCGTGGCGGCACAAGCTAAACGTTGGTGGACATGACGCGCTCGACCGATCTTGCGGTTTTGTCACGGGTCGCAGATTAGCCAAAGCCGTTTAGGGTCACTAAAGGAGGAACGGCGAGAATTGCTCTAACGTCGCTGGTTCGGCAGCACGCCGGCGCGTTTGTCAGCTTCGATCGCCGAGATCACGTCGGAATAGGGCTCCTGGCGGGCGACGCTCCAATAGCGCAGCTCGTCGAGCGGAATATGTTTTCCCGTCATCGCACAGACGACGTAGGAGCCGGGCGAGACAATCTGGAAATCGCCGTCGAGATAGCGGATCTTCGCCTCGCGGTTTCCGTGCCCTTCGAACAAATTCATGCGCTCCGTTCCCTGCAGTCTGTCATGTGTCTGCCATACTCCCGCGACGGCGGCTTTGCCAGCTTTTTTAGCTTCTGCCGAAAAGCCGCTCGATATCGCTGAGTTTCAATTCGATATAGGTCGGCCGACCGTGATTGCACTGGCCGGAACCCGGCGTCACTTCCATTTCTCTCAGCAGCGCGTTCATTTCCTCCGGCCGCAGCCGCCGTCCGGAGCGCACCGATCCATGGCAGGCCATGGTCGCCGCCACATATTCGAGCTTGGCCGATAGGCCCGACGCCGTGTCCCACTCGGCGATCTCGTCGGCAAGCTGGCGGACGAGGCCATGGGCGTCGACCTCGCCGAGCATCGCCGGCGTCTCGCGCACGGCAATCGCCCCGGGGCCGAAACGCTCGATCGCCAGGCCGAGTTCGGAAAGCTCGCCCGCATGCTGCATCAGCCGGTCGCAATCCTCCTCCGGAAGGTCGATGATCTCAGGGATGAGCAGCACCTGCGAGGCCAGCCGCTTCGAATGCAGCGCCTTGCGCATCGCCTCAAAGACCAGCCGCTCATGCGCTGCATGCTGATCGACGATGACCAGCCCGTCCTCGGTCTGGGCGACGATATAGTTGGCGTGGATTTGCGCCCGTGCCGCGCCGAGCGGATAGCGCCCGGTTGTTTCGGGAGAGGCCGGTTCGGGTGCACCCGGCTGGGGCGAAGGCGGCGGCTCGGCTCGCGCTGTCGGCGCCGACAATCCGTCGAAAGTGGCCTGCGTCCGCTCGGCGAAACCGCCTGCCGGCTGGTAGGGCCGGAAGGGCGAGGTCTCGGCCGACCATGGCGCCTGCGGCCGCTGCGCATTGGGCTGGAAGCCGGGGCGAAAGGCGCGCAGCATGTCGCTCGCCCCTGTTGTCGCCGCCCGGCTGCCGTCGCGCGCCAGGGCCTCGCGGATGGCGCCGACGATCAGGCCGCGCACCAGGCCCGGGTCGCGGAAGCGCACGTCGGATTTTGCCGGATGCACGTTGACGTCGACGAGAGCTGGATCAAGGGTGATCGACAGCACCGCCACCGGATAACGTCCTGACGGAATTGTCTCGGCATAGGCGCCGCGGATCGCCGAGAGGATCAGCTTGTCCTGCACCGGCCGGCCGTTGACGAAGGCATATTGATGGGCGGAGTTGCCGCGGTTGAAGGTCGGCACGCCGGCGAATCCGGTGAGCGCGATATCCTCACGCATGGCGTCGAGGGGAATGGCGTTGTCTCGGAAGTCCTTGCCGAGCACCTGCGCCATGCGCGCCAGATGGTCGTCGCCGGTCGCCGCAAATTCCAGCGTCGTGCGGTCCGAACCAGACAGGACGAAGCGCACGGCAGGAAAAGCAATCGCCATGCGCTTGACGATCTCGGTAATGGCGCCCGCCTCCGCCTTTTCGCTCTTCAGAAATTTCAGCCGGGCCGGCGTGGCGAAAAACAGGTCGCGCACTTCGACGATGGTGCCGGGATTGGCGGCGGCCGGCCTGATATGCACGATCTTGCCGCCGGCAACGGCGATCTCGTGGCCGCCGGCGCTGTCACGCCTGCGGCTGGCGATGCTGAGCCTGGCGACGGAACCGATCGACGGCAGCGCCTCGCCGCGGAAACCGAGCGTGCGGATATCCTCGAGCGTCTCGGAGATCTTCGAGGTGCAGTGGCGCCGGACCGCCAGTTCCAGATCGGCCGCCTCCATTCCGGAACCGTTGTCGCTGACCCGCAGCAGCGCCTTGCCGCCGCCTGCCGTGGCGATCTCGATGCGCGTCGCCCCGGCGTCGAGCGCATTTTCGATCAGTTCCTTGGCAGCACTCGCCGGCCGTTCGATGACCTCGCCGGCGGCGATCTGGTTGATGAGCGTTTCGGAAAGCTGTCTGATGGCCATGGGCTATTTTCGGGGATTCGCGGGCTGGAGGGAAGAAGATTCCATAGGCTTTACAGAAGCGTGATCTGCGGCTCCCCAGTTTCGACGATCGGCAGTGTTAAGCCGGTTTTAACAGAAAAATGGCATTTTTATTCATATACCTCCGGAAGCTGCGAAAATCGATCAGATGTGGGACGCAACAGAATGAGTGCCGGCTTCGAAAAGGCGGACACGGCATCGGGAATCGACGGGACTCCCGCCGAGGCCGATCTGCAGACGGCGCTTTTCGATGTCGTGTGCGACAGCCTTTCGGCAGCGTTCATCATCTACGACAAGAACGATCATCTGATCTTCGCAAGCCGCCAGATCCTCGAATTCTTCCCATTGCCGGCCGAGATGCTGAAGCCGGGCACGCGGCTGCGCGATTTCCTGGGTGCGGTCTACGATACCGGCGTTCGTCAGCAATATGACGTGAGGCAGGGCGGCTCGCTCAGCCGCGAGGACTGGCTGTCGCAGAGGATCGCCTCGCATTGGCGCGAACGCTTCGAATCCGTCGAGCGCCACGGCGCCGACAGCTGGGTCCGCTTCGTCAAGCGCAGGCTGCCGGGTGGTTACGGCGTCACCATCGTTTCCGACATCTCCGAGGACAAGAAACGCGAGGAGCAGTGGCGCTCGGACCTGGAGAGGGTGCAGCTCACGGAAGACATTCTCGACAATCTGCCGTTCCCGCTGTTCGTCAAGGATCGCAACCTGACCTATGTCGCGGTGAACCTCGCCTTCTGCGAGAAATACCAGACCACCGCCGACGAGGTGCTCGGGCGCAAGAGCGGCGAGCTCTTTTCGCCGGAGATTGCAAAACGCTTCGAAGAAAGCGACCGTCACGTGCTGGAGACCGGCGAAATGTCGATCTCCCGCCAGCGGCAGATCTCCCGCGACGGCATCGAGCGCGACATCGTCAGCCGCAAGCACCGCATCGGCAAGCCAGGCCGCTATTTCCTGGTGTCGACGACGCAGGACCTGCCGCGCGACGGCACCGATCTCGAGGAGTTCGACCGGGCCTCGGCGATCACCACCTCCGCCAACCAGAGCTATCGCCGCGCCTATGTGCCGCTGCAGAGCGCGGTGGAGCGCCGCGAGCCGGCGGCGATGGAAGCGATCGTTCCGGAGAATTTCTCCGGCCGCAAGATCCTCGTCGTCACCGCCGACCTCGCCGCCGAGACCGCCGCGCTGCGCACGCTGTCGAAATACGGTTTCGAATCCTGCACGGTGCGCGGAGAGGATGAAGAGGAGCAGTTCCTGGAAATTGCCACCTCTTCCGGCATCTCGCTCGACCTGCTGATCATCGACAACCAGATGGGTATGCGCTGCCTGGAGCTTGCCGAGCAATACGGCATTCCGGCCCTGGTCATGGACGGCTTCCAGATCGCCAACGAACTCACCTTCCAGATCGCCCGCCATTTCAACCGCAACAGCCGCAACAACGGCGCCGGCGCAGAGGTGGACTGGGAAATCAGCATTTCCGACGATAGGGTCAGCCTGCAGGTTCTCGTTGCCGAAGACAATGATATCAACCAGATCGTATTTTCGCAGATCCTTGAAGGCCTCGGCTATCGCCATATGATTGCTGCGACCGGCGACGAGGTCGTGCGCCTCTGGGCCGAACACAGGCCGCAGGTGGTGCTGATGGACATATCCCTGCCGGGCTTCAACGGCTTCGAGGCCGCGCGGCTGATCCGCCAGATGGAAGAAGCCGGCGCTGCCGCCCGCACCCCGATCATCGGCGTGCTCACCCAGGCCTTCGAGCGCGATCGGGCCGAATGCGCCAAATCGGGCATGGATGACGTCATCATGAAACCCGTCAGTCCTGACATGCTCGAGACGATATTTCAGAAATACCTGGTGGAAGAGGGCGCGCGAGTTCGAACGCGCGCCTGATGTTTTAAAGATATGGCCGTCGTTTCGCGACGGGGTCCGCTCTCGCCGATAGCGTCAACCCCTGAGAATTCGGGGCGGTCAGGCTGCGAAGGCGGCTGATTTACTAGCGAATTGTTAAGAAATGCCGGTCATTCTTTGCTCGGCTGCGGAGGAAAGCTCGGGTTTGCATGATGAAATCGGCGGAAATGGCTTCCCTGACCGTGAGTCACGGTGAGCTCCAGGCGATGGCTTATACCGATCCGCTGACCGGGTTGGGTAACCGCAATCGCATTCGCGAGAAGGTTCTGCAGATTTCCGCCGAGCGCGCCAGCGATCCGGCTCCCTTCACCATCGGCATTGCCAATCTCGACAGCTTCAAACCGATCAACGATCTTTTCGGCTCCTCGGCCGGTGATGAAATCCTTTGCCAGGTCGCCCATCGCCTGAAGGCCTGCATTCCGGACGGCGCGCTGGTCACCCGTCACGACGGCGACGAATTCGCCTTCGTGCTGCCATTGATTTTCGAGCGGGCGAGTGCGGAGAAGTTCGGCCAGATGATCCGCGAGGTGCTTTCGGCGCCCTATGATCTCGGCGACCGCAACGTCCGTCTCTCCGCCTCCTTCGGCTTTTCCATCTATCCTTTTGCCGGAGAGGACTGCGAGGAACTGCTGAAGAGCGCCGAAACGGCGCTCTATCGCTCCAAGCGCCGCGGCCGCGGCCAGATCACCGTCTATTCGCGTGAGATCGCCCAGGAGATGAAGCGCGCCACACAGCTGGAGCAGGCGCTCAGAAACGCCATCATCTCCGATGCGATCGACGTGCATTTCCAGCCGATCGTTTCGCTCGCCAACAATCAGGTGGTCGGCTTCGAGGCGCTTGCCCGCTGGAACGATCCCGATCTCGGCTTCGTTTCGCCCGGCGTCTTCGTGCCGCTCGCCGAAGAGCGCGGTTTCATTGATGCCCTGTCGGAAACGCTGCTGCGCAAGGCCGCGGAAGCAGCACTTTCCTGGCCGCGCGAACTCTTCCTGTCGTTCAATCTTTCTTCGGCGCAGCTGATGGATCCCGGCACGAGCGGCAGCATCCTGTCGATCCTCGGCCGCGTCGGCTTCGATCCGCATCGCCTGGAATTGGAAATCACCGAGACGGCGGTGATGGGTTCGGCCGATACCGCTCACCGCATCATCGCCGATCTGCGCGCCGCCGGCGTGCGCATCTCGCTCGACGATTTCGGCACCGGCCAGTCGAGCCTCGGGCGCCTGCGCGACTTCATCTTCGACAAGATCAAGATCGACCGTGCCTTTGTCTCACGCATCAATTCCGACCGCGCCTCCGAACACATCATCAAGGCGATCCTTGCCATGTGCGATGGCCTGGAACTGGAAGTCGTGGCCGAGGGCATAGAGGATTACGCCGAGGCGGTGAAACTGCGCACGCTCGGCTGCGGCATGGGCCAGGGCTATCATTTCGGCCGCCCGGCCGATGGCATCGCCACGCTGCGCTTCCTGCACGAGAACTACTATGACGCGGCGATCGCCGAGCGCGTCAGCGCATAAGCAATTCCAGCAAAAGTGCGCCGCGGTTTTGCGTCCGGGATTGCGTGCAAACAAAGCAATTCCAGCAAAAGTGCGCCGCGGTTTTGCGTCCGAAATTGCGTGCAAAACAAACCAATTCCAGCAAAAGTGTGCCGCAAGGGGAACTCAGATCAGCAGACAAAGCAATGGCGCCCCTAAGAGCGCCATCACCTACGCTATACTACCACGCGCGGTTTACTTAGGCGTGGTCGAGCCGGTTGCCGTCGTATCGGTACCAGGTGCGACCGGAGCCTTCTCTGCAGACTGCATTGCCAGCGTCTTGAACTCAGGCGCAGCCTTCAGCGATTCGGCGGTTTCGCTGGTCGTCAGCTTGACGCTGCCGTCCTGGGTGTTCTGAGCTATGGTGATCGTTTCTATCGGAACGGCGACATCCTTTTCGCCGATGCCGAGGAAGCCGCCAACGCCGACGATTGCGGCGACAATGCCGCCGTCCTTTTTCATGATCAGGTCGTTGACGCTGCCGATGCTTTCATTGTTGGCATTATAGACCGACTGGCCGATATAGGTATTGGCGCTGATCTGGTCCGGAGCCTGCTCCGTCAGATAGGTGCCCTGAGCCATATCCGTGCTCGGGGTTGCGGCGGGAGCCTGTGCAGCATCGCCTGCGGGTTTGGTGACATCAGGTGTCACCGGCTTCGGTGCAGCCGGATCAGCCGGCGCTGCTTCGGTCGGAGCGGCGGGATCTGCAGGCTGCGGCGCGGTCTGCGAGAATGCCGCCGGTGCGAAAGCCGTGGCAAACAGCGCGCCAGCGGCAACGGTCGTCAAAAGTTTGCTTGTCATTTCGAACCTACTTTCATTTCTCTAGAGTGATCGCTGACCCGGCAATGCATCATCCTTGCCGCGCCGGTTCGTAGGGAAAATGAGCGGTGCGCGTATTGGTTCCGGTTGAAAACACGGAAAATTTCACCATTCTCACGGAACTTTTATCGGCGACTGGGGTCGAAACGAAAAGGCGCCCCGCTTGGGGGCGCCTCGGGATCGCGGCTATGGAAACCGGCGTTCAGAGCACGTATAGAGGATCAAACACGCCCTTGACCGTGATGCCGAGTTCCAGCAGCGCGCCGGCGGAAGGCTGAGCCGAGCGGGCATCCTCGTCGAGCCCCTCCCAGGCGGTCGTCACCGCCAACCGGTTGGCATCGACGCCGATGAAGGCCGGGCAGGAGGGCTGGACGGCGGGAACCTTGTAGCGCGAGATGCGCAATCCATCGGGATTGTAGCGGTCGACGACGCCCGCACCCCAGCGGGCATTCCAGATATAGCCGTCGGAATCGACCACCGAGCCGTCGATGTCGCCGGGCTCGTTCATGCTGTCGACGAGCACGATCGGCTCGCCCGCCGGCAGGCCGGTATGCGGATCGACCATGACGCGCATCAGCCGGTTGATCCGGGAATCCGTATAATAGCCGATCGTGCCGTCGGGCGAGAAGCAGATCGAATTCGGAATGCTGATGCCGTTGAAGATCTTCGTCACCTTGCCGCTTGCGACGTGATAGATGGCGCCGGCCTGGTTTTCCGCCCGCTTGCTCATTGTGCCGATCCAGAGCGCGCCGGAGGGATGGGTGCGGCCGTCATTGGAGCGGTTTTCCGGCCGGTCATTTTCGAGCGCTGCGTAGAAGGTGAGGTTGCCGCTTGCCACATCGCGTACGAAAAGCCCTTCCTCCGTCGCGATCAACTGCCGTCCGGCATCGATGCGGGCCAGCACGCTTGCCATCGCAGGCAGCGGATGCACCTTTTTCTCCCCCGTCGCCAGTCTGAGTTCGTGCAGCTCCTTGCCGAGGATGTTGAACCACCAGACCGTATTGCTGTCTGGATCATAGGTCGGCCCTTCGCCGAGGACGGAATTGGTGTTGCAAAGGGTCTTGCCTTCGAACTCGTAAATGTCGGTCATCCGCTCACGCTCCCATGGCTGCATCATAGGCGTAAATGGTTGCTTTCGCACGCTCGGCAACCTCTGCCGCGCTCATTCCCGGCTTGTAGAGGCTAGTGCCGAGGCCGAAGGCGAAGATGCCGGCCTTGGTGTAATCGGCGAAATTCTTGTCCGATACGCCGCCGACGGCAGCAATCGTCAGTTCCGGCGGCAGGATCGCCCGGATCGCCGTGATTCCGGAAGGACCGAGCACGCTCGCCGGAAAGAATTTGAGCCCGGTGGCGCCGGCCCGCGCCGCAGCCAGCGCCTCGGTCGGCGTGAAGACGCCCGGCATCGTCACCATGCCATGGTCGCGCGCCCGGATGATGACCTCGGGTTCGACATTCGGCGTCACCAGCAGCTTGCCGCCGGCCGCGTTCAGGCTGTCGACCGCCTCGACCGTCAGCACCGTGCCGGCGCCGATCAGCACCTCCGCTGGCGCCATCTTGGCGGCGATCTCGATCGATTTGAACGGCTCCGGCGAATTGAGCGGGATTTCGATCGCCGTCAGGCCGTTGTCGATCAAGGCGCCGACGACGCTTTCGGTCGCGTCGGGCCGGATGCCGCGCAGGATGGCGATCAGCGGGCGCTTCATGTCGGGGAAGGGGATACGGTTCATCGTGTCAGCTTTCTCAATTCGGCCAGATGGCTTCGGCGGCGGCCGATAGCCCGCGGCGCACAGCCTCGTCCGCATCGATAGCGGTGAAGGCAAGGGAGAGGGTTTTGAAGGCCTGTTCGTAAAGCGCCTGCAGGCGTCCGGAGGCGACGAGGGTGATGCCTGAGTTGGCGGCATCCTGCAGCGCACCGGCGATTTCGAGGCCGATCAGCGTGCCGGAGAGCCGGGCTTGCGCGGCAGCAGCGGAGATCCCGTGCAGGAGCTGGCCGGAGCGCGCGGTAAAGAGCAGGTTGGAGGCAAGGGCCGGCCGGGCGAAAGCGGCCGAGACCGCCGCTTCGAAGGCCGCCGCATCGGCCGGCTGCTCCTGCGCCCCCGCAACGGCATGCGACAGGATCGTGTGTTTGCTGATCGCGTCGAAGAGTTCGCCGGTCATGAAGGTGGAAAAGCCGGTGACGGTAGCATCCGTCACATGCACCCACTTCGAATGCGTGCCGGGCATGCAGACCGCCTGGGCGGCGACGCTCGTGCCGCCGAGCGCGCCGAGAAGCTGGGTTTCTTCGCCGCGCATGACATCCGGCGTCGCCGCCTGCCGCTGGGCGAGGCCCGGCAGGATGCGGATGTCGCGGCTTTCGCCGGCCACGCGGACGGCGGCAGTCAAGATCGAGGCGAGCGGTGCAGGCACGTCGATATAGCCGGCCTCGACCCAGCCCTGCCTTGCGCCGGCCATGCCGCAGACCACCACCGGCAGGTTTTCCGGCGCTTCGATGGCGGCAAGATGGCTTGATAGCACGGTGGAAAAGCCGGTCTTTGCCGCGCTGGTCATGCCTTCGCCGCTGCGGCGTTCGGCAAGCACGCTGCCGTCCCGGGCCATCAGCCACAGCCGGAAGCTGCTGGTGCCCCAGTCCACCGCGACATAAGACGGATTTGTCATTACAGAATGCCTCCATCGACAATCAGGGACTGGGCGGTCATTCCGGCCGCGCAGTCGGATGCAAGAAACAGGCAGGGACCGACGATCGCATCGGCTTTGAGCGCGACTTTCAGGCATTGCTGCTCGACCGAGCGAGCGATGCTCTCTTCGGTCAGCCACAACTGCATCTGCCGTTCGGTGACGACCATACCCGGCAGGATGCAGTTGACCCGGATATTCTCCGGGCCGAGCCGGCCTGCCATGCTCTTCGTCAGGCCTACGACCGCAGCCTTCGCCGCCGCATAGGCGGGAAAACCGCCCATGTTGAGCTTGAAGGCGATCGACGACATATTGACGATCGCCCCGCCGCCGGCCGCCCGCATCGATGGCGCCGCCGCCTGCGAGGTAAAGAACACATGCCGCAGATTGACCGCCTGGTTGTTGTCCCAATAGGCCTCGGTGACCGCATCGAATTCATGGCGATCGTCCCAGGCGGCATTGTTGACGAGCACGCGGATCGGCCCGGACGCGGCAACGACGCTGTCGACCGTGCGCCGGATCGCGTCGATGTCGCGCAGATCGGCATGGTAGAAGGTGACAGGATGCGCGGTGTGACCCGACAGCTGCTCGGCAAGCGCGTGGCCGGCGGCCTCGGCGATGTCGATGAAGGAAACCTTGGCGCCCTGGCGCGCGAAACCTTCGACGATTGCAGCGCCGATGCCCGAGCCGCCGCCGGTCACGAGCACGGTTCGGTCTCTGAACTCCGGAAATTGGGCTGCTGTCGCGGCCATCGTCTTCTCCCGACGAGGTGAACTGTTCCATTATTTGGAACTGAATTTGACTATATGGAATTATCGGTTTATGCTGGCCCTTCTGTCAAGGGCGGATGAGACGATGAATGCTTACGGCGGCGGCATAGCGCAGGCACGCGAGACCGGCACACTCGGCAAGCTGATGGTGCTGCTCGATCTCGTCACCCATGCGGATGCGCCGTTGCGGTTCACCGACATCCTGTCGCTCGCCGGCCAGCCGCGCGGCACCCTGCATCGCCAGCTCAGCCACCTGGTGGAGGAGGGGCTGCTCGAACTCGACGGTGACGGCCGCTATGCGCCGGGCCTGCGCCTGCTCGATTTCGCCGCCCGCAGCTGGGCGCGCAACGAATTCCGCCTGATTGCCGAACCGCACCTTGCCGATCTGCAGCAGGCGACCGGGGAGACCGTGCATCTCGGCGTTCTCAGAGGGCAGTCGATCATCTACCTCGACAAGGTCGAAGGCCGTCAGCCGGTGCGCATGTATTCGCAGATCGGCAATGCTTCGCCCTGTTACTGCACCGGCGTCGGCAAGGTGGCGCTATCGCTGCTTCCGGCCGAAAGCCTGGTCGATCTCCTTGCCGGCGTGAATTTCACCCGCTTTACCGCCGCCACCCATGCTTCGCCGGCAAGTCTGCTCGCCGAAATCCATGAGATCGCCGATCAGGGCTATGCTTTCGACCGTGAGGAGCATGAGGCCGGCATCCGTTGCGTCGCCGCACCCATCTGGTCGGAAGATCGGACCTTTCTCGGCGGCGTTTCGATCACCGGCCCGGCCTATCGCCTGTCGATGGAACTTCTCGCCCAATGGGCCGTTCCGGTTCGGCAGGCAGCCGGGAGGATCATGGAAGGCATGCGCATCCGCCTCGGCCCGCGTCGCTAGATGAGGCGATGATCAGCGGTCGGTGATTGCGGGTATAAGACAAAAGACTGAAACGGAAAAAATTGAGATTTGCCGGCGAATCACGACAACTGGAAATAGTCCGCGAAGTCGACAACAATTGTCGGCCGAACACTTGATGTCGCGGTCGACAGCACTTGATACAGAAGCAATCGTCATTCCCTGATGCAAGCAACCGGGCCGCGGCGCCGAAGATGAAGAAATGTGATGGAACCTTTGTCGCAAACATCCGCGGAAGAAGACGATTACATCAAGGAAATTGCCGGGCTGAAGACCCAGTTCGACATTTTCCGGTTTTTGAAACGCGTGACCGAAGCCTATCGCTGCCGCGCCTTCATGGTGCTCAATCTGCCGCCGATCACCTCCCTCGATCTTCAGGGCAGCACCGTCCTCACCAGCTGGCCGGCCGAGCTTCTGGCGCTTTATGACCAGGAGGGCTTGATGGTGGACAGCCCGGTTCTGCGGCGGCTGAGAACATCGGCGCGGCCCTTCTTCTACGACATGTCGCGACAGAGCTGGCCACGCGACGACGGCAAGTCCGCTCTGGTCGTTGGGCTATTCGAACGTTTCAGGATGATGCGTTGCGCCTATTTCCCGACGCATGAGGCCTCCGGCCTGCGCGGAGCCGTCTCCTTTGCCGGCGATCGCGAACCCTTCAGCCCGGCCGAGATGCGCGAGCTTTGTTATATCGCCATCCATGTCTTCGACAGGCTTGCCGAGATTCGCAATCTCGATACCCGCGTGACCGATGCGCTGACCGACCGCGAGATCGATTGCCTGAACTGGACGGCGGCCGGCAAGACCAGCGCCGAGATCGCCGAAATCCTGTCGCTGTCCGAGCATACGGTCAATCATTACCTCAACCGCGCCACCAAGAAGCTCGACACCGTCAACCGCACCCAGGCCGTCGCCAAGGCGCTGCGGATCGGCCTGATCAAATAAGTTGCAAAGCTGGCGATCGGCTCCTGCCTGCCGCTTAGCGCGTAGGCAGATCGGAGCGTCGTTTCGCCGCTTTTCCTAGCTTTTCCATCTGGCACGCTTTCTGCATCTCTTCTGCTAGAGGTCCAGAGGGGACTTTGCTGACCAGCGCCAGGAAATGGCGCGGCCGACACACCACCGCCAGACGCCGATGCCGCTTCTCTCCCGGCCTTCGGGGTCGGCGGCGGTTGTTGCCTTTCGGCACCGCTTCTTGCGCAGCTGCTCACGATTTCGTCTTGCTGGTCACTTTTTTCTGGCATTTTTTTCGGCTTGCGCTAGTTCGCCCCGCATTGCGCCGGTTCTCGGGGAGAGAGACCGTTGCGGCCATCAGGGCGAAAGCCCGGCGGACTTGATGGCCGCAACGGATTTCGAATCCCGGCCGGCGTTTTTCAAAGCCGGCAAATCGATTTTCCTCCCGATGATTTTGTTTGGCGAAGACGTGCGCCTCCACTATCTCTACCGCATGCAAGGTGCCATGGCGTCCTTTCTCGTCCTGAAAGACACGCCGTGGTCTGCAAGAAGAAGCAGTGAGGGTGGAATGACCGACGTCACCAAGGAACAGGTTCTCGAAACGCTGAAGACCGTGCGCGGACCGGATCTCGAGCACGATATCGTTGCGCTCGGCATGGTCTCCGATGTGTTCATTTCCGACGGCAAGGTCTATTTCTCCATCACCGTCCCAGCCGAGCGCGCCAAGGAGCTGGAGCCGATGCGGCTCGCCGCCGAGCGCGTCATCAAGGAAATGCCCGGCGTCAAGGGTGCGCTCGTCACGCTGACGGCGGACAGGAAGGCGACGGCCGCAGCACCTGCTGCCCGCCCGGCGCCGAACCCGCCGCACGGCCATGGCGGTCATGATCATGGGGCCCACGATCATCAGCATCACGCCCATGCGCCCCAGCAACAGCCGCCGCGGGCCGGCAAGATCGGCGTGCCCGGCATCGGCGCCATCATCGCCGTCGCCTCCGGCAAGGGCGGGGTCGGCAAATCAACCACCGCCGTCAACCTGGCGCTCGGCCTGCTCGCCAACGGCCTTCGCGTCGGCATTCTCGATGCCGATATCTACGGCCCTTCGATGCCGCGGCTCCTGAAGATATCCGGCCGCCCGACGCAGATCGACGGCCGCATCATCAATCCGATGGAGAATTACGGCCTCAAGGTCATGTCGATGGGCTTCCTCGTCGACGAGGAGACGGCGATGATCTGGCGCGGGCCGATGGTTCAGTCGGCGCTGTTGCAGATGCTGCGCGAAGTCGCCTGGGGCGAGCTCGACGTCCTCGTCGTCGACATGCCGCCCGGCACCGGCGATGCGCAGTTGACCATGGCCCAGCAGGTGCCGCTTGCCGGCGCCGTCATCGTTTCCACGCCGCAGGATCTCGCTTTGATCGATGCCCGCAAGGGCCTCAACATGTTCCGCAAGGTCGAGGTGCCGGTGCTCGGCATCGTCGAGAACATGAGCTATTTCATCGCGCCCGATACCGGCACCCGTTACGACATCTTCGGTCACGGCGGCGCCCGCAAGGAGGCCGAGCGCATCGGCGTGCCCTTCCTCGGCGAAGTGCCGCTGACGATGAATATCCGTGAAACCTCCGATGCCGGCACCCCGCTCGTCGCCTCCGATCCGAACGGCGTCGTCGCCGGCATCTATCGCGGCATCGCCGCCAAGGTCTGGGAGCAGCTCGCCGGCCAGTCCTGGCGACCGGCTCCGGCGATCGTCTTCGAATAGCGCTGGCCTGCCGGAACCCCACGGCGGCGCCGGCATAAGGACATACCGGAAGGCCAAGCGCCGAATCACCGCCTGCGATCACCCCGATTGTGGGGGAAACGTGGTGAAAAGCCGCGCTTCACGGAAGATGTCTTGATTATTTCACGGCTTTGCTGCATATGCCGCGGCGCCATGATGGCGTTGCTGCAGATGCTCAATGTCGGCCGCCCTTCGTTTCGAAGGTTCTGGCCCGCCTGCAAGATCGAAGGATTGGTAACTGCGATGCGGTGGAGCACAATGCGCATGGTGGCCTTGAAGGCCGGATGCAGCCGGAGTTTTATGAACTTTCTTGATCCGCTTCCGTTTGGACCTGGGACGAGCGACCTTCGCGCCGCCGCGATGGCGGCGGCATGGAAAGGCTTCCGATGAAAATGGCGATGGCCACCAAGCGTCGTGAGCATCGGAGACACTGCCGGTGATCACCGCTTACTGCTCCAATTGCAAATCGGTCGAGATCCGCGATCTCTCGCAGCCGGCATCCTTTCCCGAGGATGTCGTCTGGATCGACATGGTCGAGCCGAGCCGCGAGGAGGAGCTTTATGTCGAGAAGGTTCTCGGCATCGAAGTTCCGACCCGCGAGGATCTCAAGGATATCGAACCTTCGGCTCGCCTTTACATCGAAAACGACGCCGTCTTCATGACCGCTTCGCTCGTCTGGAAGGCGGAGACCGACGCGCCGACGCTGACCGATGTCGCCTTCATTCTGGCCGGAAACCGTCTGGTCACCATCCGTTACGCCCATCCAAAATCCTTCGCGCTGTTCATCGCCGCCCTTCACCGGCTGCCGGAAAACTGGCGCAGTGGTTCTGCCCTTCTCGCCAAGCTCTTGGAGACGATCGTCGACCGCACCGCCGAAATCCTCGAAACCTCCGTCTCGCGCATCGACATTTTGTCGACGCATGTCTTCGGCCGGGCGAAAAAGGTGCGCAAGCCTTCGAACTATCTCGAGCAAAAACTGCGCGATATTGCCGGTCATCACCGCATGATCAGCAAGCTGCGCGATAGTCTCGGCTCGCTTTCCCGGCTTCTGACATTCTTTCACACGATCCCGGCGATCCAGCAGGACCACGAGGCGAAGGAGCTCTGCCGCACCATCTCGCGCGACATCCAGTCGCTGTCGGAGCATGCCGCCTTTGTCGCCGCCAACATCACCTTCCTGCTCGACGCCTCGCTCGGCCTGATCAACATCGAACAGAACTCGATCATCAAGATCTTCTCGATCGCCTCGGTCGTGTTCCTGCCGCCGACATTGGTCGCATCCGTCTATGGCATGAACTTTCAGGTCATGCCGGAGCTGGCTTGGACGGCGGGTTACCCCTTCTCACTGGCTTTGATGGTGATATCAGCCGTGATCCCCTTTTTCTTCTTTCGCTGGAAAGGCTGGCTCTGAGAAGCCTGTTGAAATTTCATGTCCGAAGAGAGCCATCCGCACGAACGCCAAATGACGCCGCGCAAGCTTTTTTATCTCGCGCTCGGTTCCGTCGGCGTCGTCTACGGCGATATCGGCACCAGCCCGCTCTATGCTTTTCGCGAGGCGCTGAAGCCTGTCGCCCATGACGGTGTCACCCGCTTCGAGGTGATCAGCCTGATCTCGCTGATGATCTGGGCGCTTACGATCATCGTCACCATCAAATATGTGCTCTTCCTGCTGCGCGCCGATAACGAAGGCGAGGGCGGCACGCTGTCGCTGCTTGCCCTTCTGATGAAGACCGCCAACGGCCACACCGCCATACTGATGCTGCTCGGCCTGATGGGGGCTGCCCTCTTTCTCGGCGATGCGATGATCACGCCGGCGCTGTCGGTGCTGTCGGCGGTCGAGGGCCTGAAGCTCGTCACACCAAGGCTGTCGGAGTATATCGTGCCGATTTCGGTGGTGATCCTGGCGCTGCTCTTCGTCGTGCAATCGCGCGGCACCGGCGCGGTGGCGAAATTCTTCGGCCCGATCACCGCCGTCTGGTTCCTGGTCATGGCGGCCGCCGGCATTTCCCATATCTCCGATGACTACGGCATCCTTGCCGCCTTCAATCCCTATTATGCCGTCGCCTTCCTGCTGCATGAGGGCTTTTACGGAATCGTCGTGCTCGGCGCCGTCTTCCTGACGGTAACGGGTGCGGAGGCGCTGTATGCCGATCTCGGCCATTTCGGCCGCCGCCCGATCCAGTGGGCCTGGTTCCTGCTGGTCTTCCCGGCACTGACGCTGAACTATCTCGGGCAAGGCGCTCTCGTTCTCGGCAATCCGATGACGATGTCCGATCCCTTCTATCTGATGTATCCGAAATGGGCGCTGCTGCCGGTCGTCATCCTGGCGACCGCCGCGACGATCATCGCCAGTCAGGCGGTTATCACCGGCGCGTTCTCGATGGTGCGCCAGGGCATCAACCTCGGCTTCCTGCCGCGCATGGAAATCCTCTTCACCTCGGAAACCAATACCGGGCAGATCTTCGTGCCGTCGGTCAATGCCGTGCTGTTCTTCGGTGTCATCTTCCTGGTACTGGGCTTCAAGACCTCGGACGCGCTGGCGACCGCCTACGGCATTTCCGTCACCGGCGCCATGGTCGTCACCTCGATCATGGCCTTCGAATTCGTCCGCGCCCGCTGGAACTGGTCGTTCCCCCTCGCGGTGGCCGCGCTTGCGCCGCTGGTCGTGCTCGAATTGATCTTCCTTGGCGCCAACCTTCTGAAGATCCACGATGGCGGCTATATCCCGATCCTGATCGCCACCGCCTTTACCATCGTCATGTGGACATGGCGCCGCGGCACCGCGATCCTCTTGGAAAAGACCCGGCATACAGATATTCCGCTCGCCTCGTTCGTCAGTTCCATCGAGCGCAAGAGCGAGCATTCGCCGGCCCAGGTTCCGGGCACTGCGATCTTCCTGACCAGCGATCCGGAATCGGCCCCGGCCGCCCTCTTGCACAATCTCAAGCACAATCACGTGCTGCACGACCGCAACGTCATCCTAACGATCCGCACCGTCAACAAGCCGCGCGTGCCGAGCCACGACCGTTACAAGGTCGAGCCGATCTCCGAGCGGTTCTCCCGCGTCGAACTGCTGTTCGGCTTCATGGAATCGCAGAATGTCTCGCAGGCCCTGGCGACGCTGCGCAAGACCGGGTTGAAGTTCGACATCATGTCGACCTCCTTCTATCTCGGCCGCCGCAAGCTGGTGCCGGACGCCAAGTCCGGCATGCCCTATTGGCAGGACCGGCTCTACATCGCGCTTGCCAACGCCGCCACCAACCCTTCGGACTACTTCCGCCTGCCGGCAAACCGCGTGGTCGAACTGGGGTCGCACGTCATTATTTGACGGGTGCGGGCGACAGCCCTGACGCGGGTCTCCCCGCTGTCTTGCACTTCCGTCACCTCGTCCTCCGTCATGCTCGGCCTTGAGCCGAGCATCCACACGGCACCCACCATAAGCAGCGGCATGGATCCTCGGCTCAAGGCCGAGGATGACGGAGCTTGGGGATGCGTCCCGTCAAACCAGCCAAATCGGAATATCCAAAACCGCCGATGGTCACATTCCGGCACGACCCGTTAACCGGACGTCAAGGTTAATGAGAGATTTTCGATGGAATGTTCCCGCGTTCCATGCCCGGAGTTCGTGTTGCGTCGAAAGAGTCCCTCCCGTAGCAAGCTGCTTCCCGAGAACTGGGTGTCACCTGTCATCTTCGGTCTTGCCGGCTGGCTGATCTTCCCGAGCGTCGCCTCCCACGCCGACCTCGCCACCATGCTCGCCGGTCTCGATCGTGACGGCGAGAGCTGGCGTATGGTTCTGACCAATTCTCCGGCCGGCTCCATTCATCAGGCTGAACTCGCCTTTGCCGATCCTGATGTGACGGGTTCGATCGCGTCGGGCGCCGGCATGGTGCTGCCGGATGGCCGCAAGGTCGCTTTCTCTGCCCCGGACAAGGGCGCTGCCAAGGACAAGGGCGCGGCCAAGGGCCACGAGGACACGCCGGACGAGGATCGCGTCAATCGCGGCATGAAGAAGGGCCGCATCGTCGCCGTCGAAAAGATGCAGCCGCCGAAGGATTTTTCCGCCGGCTCCATTCTCGAGCGCACCAGGATGCTGTTCACCCCGAGCTTCGACCTCAAGGACCGATCGGCCTTCGTCAAGCCGAAGATCCAGGGCAAGGAAATCGAGATCGCCACTTCTTTCTATAAGAAGCAGGCGGTGGTGACCGACAACGGCGTGCCGGCGGTGCTGGCAAACCTCGTCACCAGCAACAAGGCCGACGTGCTGGCGACGGCCTATGCGCCGGCAACACCCGACTATGCCAGCCAGTCGCCCTTCGATTCGATCCTGACCGATCAGGACAGCGGCCGCTTCGTCCCCGAGATCGGCCCGCGTGATCACGCCTGGGCCGCTAGCGTGCTGCCGCCGAGCGTCTTTTCCGCCCGCGAGCAGCAATGTCTTGCCTCCGGCATCTATTTCGAGGCGCGCGGAGAATCGGTGAAGGGGCAGGCGGCCGTTGCTCAGGTCATTCTCAATCGCGTCCGCAATCCTGCCTATCCGAAGACCATCTGCGGCGTCGTCTATCAGAACGAGGATTGGCGCAACCGCTGCCAGTTTTCCTTCGCCTGCGACGCCATCAAGGACAGGGTGAACTCGGAATATCACTGGCGGATGGCCCGCGATGTGGCGATGGCGGTGACAGCAGGCAAAATCTGGCTGCCGCAGGTGGGCTCGGCGACTCATTACCACGCCGTCTACGTCCGGCCGAAATGGGCAAAGACCATGGAAAAGGTCGGCCGCATCGGTCTCCACGTCTTCTACCGCACCTATGGCGGCGGCTGGAGCTGAGATAAATCGTCCGGGTCCGGCCGATTTCCGGCCCCGAAAAGCGGATTCTTTCCGTCGAATTTGTGCGATCGACCCGCGATCGCTTTATCTCATTGATTCCATGTGACTATTTTCTCGCTGGACAGAAGCTGTCTACGCCTTGACTATACTAATCCCTAAAACTATGTTGCGCGCGACTTCAGAACGGGCCGGAAGGGTCTCAACCTTCGCGTCCGGGGTCCGAATGACCGGGGTAGCGGGAGTGCGGGCGACGGGCAGGCGAGGATAGATCCATGGCGGACGACCGCGAAGAAAGTCTTGAGAAGCGCCGTGCGCAACTGGAAGCGAAACTCGCGACCAAGCGCGTCGAGGCGAAAATGGACGAGGCGAACGAAGCCCGCGCCGAGGTAAGCCGCAAAGGTTATGCCCAGGCGATGAAGCTTTCCAGCGAGTTCATTGCCGCCATCATCGTCGGTGCCGTTCTTGGCTATGTCTTCGACCGTTTTGTTGGCACGGCGCCTTGGGGAATGATTGTTCTTCTGCTTCTCGGATTCTGTGCCGGCGTTCTGAACGTGCTGCGTTCTGCGGGGGTGGTGGCCCATCCCCTGGACGACAAGGACGACAAGAAATAAGGACCGGTCCCGGTCCAGTGCAATGACCCCGCGTCCTGCGGGCCAAAGAGAGAGAACAAGCGGTGTCTAACGATCCGACTCATCAGTTCCTGATCCAGAAGATTGTCCCGATCGAAATCGGCGGAATTGATTTTTCGTTCACCAACGCATCGCTGTTCATGGCCGCTTCGGCTGCCGTTGCCGCAGGCTTTCTCTATTTCGCGACCTCGAACCGCGCCATCGTGCCGGGCCGTTCGCAGTCGGTCGCGGAAATGTCCTATGAATTCATCGCCAATATGCTGAAAGAAGGCGCAGGCAAGCAGGGAATGAAGTTCTTCCCGCTGGTCTTCTCGCTCTTCATGTTCGTCCTGACGGCGAACCTGCTCGGCATGTTCCCCTATTTCTTCACGGTGACGAGCCAGATCATCGTCACCTTCGCGCTGGCGCTCCTCGTCATCGGCACGGTCCTGGTCTACGGTTTCTATAAGCACGGCTTTCACTTCCTGAACGTCTTCGTGCCCTCGGGCGTGCCCGGCCTTCTGCTGCCGCTGGTCGTCCTGATCGAAATCATTTCCTTCCTGTCCCGTCCGATTTCGCTCTCCGTTCGTCTATTTGCAAACATGCTCGCCGGTCACATCACGCTGAAGGTGTTCGCAGGCTTCGTTGCCTCGCTTGGAGCCCTCGGTGCAGTCGGTATCGGCGGAGCCGTTCTTCCCCTCATCATGACCGTCGCCCTGACCGGTCTCGAGTTCCTCGTTGCCTTCCTTCAGGCTTACGTCTTTGCGGTGCTGACTTGCATGTACCTCAACGACGCGATCCATCCGGGCGGGCACTAAGGATAACGACATCGACGTCAAAGGGCGTCAGTCATTCGCCGCAACAACCATTTCAAAGGAGTTCAACATGGAAGCGGAAGCAGCAAAGTTCATCGGTGCAGGTCTGGCTTGCTTTGGTATGGCCGGTACGGCTCTCGGCCTCGGCAACATCTTCGGCAACTACCTCTCCGGCGCTCTGCGCAATCCGTCTGCCGCTGACAGCCAGTTCGGCCGTCTGGTATTCGGCTTCGCCGTTACGGAAGCTCTGGGCATCTTCTCGCTGCTCGTCGCTCTCCTCCTCCTCTTCGCCGTCTGATTTCGGCGGATAGATGGATCACGGCCTGCGACCGCAAGCCGTGATCCTTTGCATTTGCAGTCCACCTGGAGGTGAGCATGTTTTTTGTGACCCCGGCTTACGCTGAAGAAGCACCGGCGGCAGCGACCGGCACGGATGCGCATGGCGCTCCGGCCGCAGGCGAGGTCCATACCGAGACCGGCGTAGCCGAAGGCGAACACGCCCGTGGCCCGTTCCCGCCCTTCGATTCGACGACCTTCTCGTCCCAGCTGCTGTGGCTGGTGATTACGTTCGGCGTCTTCTACCTCCTTATGCAAAAGGTCATCGCGCCGCGCATCGGGGCCATCCTCGATCAGCGCCACACGCGCATCTCCCAGGACCTGGAAGAAGCAGGCCGGCTGAAGGCGGAAGCCGACGCCGCCGTCCAGACCTATGAAGGCGAATTGGCCGCAGCACGCGCCAAGTCGAATGCGATCGGCTCCGCCGCGCGCGACGCCGCCAAGGCCAAGGCCGAAGAGGAACGCCGCACTGTCGAGGCGAGCCTGTCGGAAAAGATCAAGGCTGCCGAAGTCCGCATCGCCGACATCAAGGCGAAGGCTTTCGCCGATGTTGGCACCATTGCCGAGGAAACGGCGGCTGCCGTCGTCGAACAGCTGATTGGCGGCAATGCTGCCCAGGCTGATGTCGCCGCTGCCGTCGCGGCCGCCAAGAAGGAGGCTTGATCGATGGAATTTCACCTTGACGCGACTTTCTTCGCCTTTGTCGGCCTCGTCCTTTTCCTGGCGCTGGTTGTCTACCTGAAGGTCCCCGGAATGATGGCGCGCTCGCTCGACGACCGCGCCGATCAGATCCGCAACGAGCTGGCCGAAGCCAAGCGTCTGCGCGAGGAGGCCCAGCACCTGCTCGCCGAATACCAGCGCAAGCGCAAGGAAGCGGAAGCCGAGGCGGCGCACATCGTTGCTGCCGCTGAGCGCGAAGCTGAGATGCTGACTGCCGAAGCGAAGAAGAAGACGGAAGAATTCGTCGCCAATCGCACGGCGCTCTCCGAGCAGAAGATACTGCAGGCCGAGGCCGAAGCGATGAAGGCGGTCCGTTCCGCCGCCGTCGATCTGGCGATCGCGGCCGCTGAAACGGTGCTCGCCAAGAAGGCGGATGGCAAGGTCCAGTCCGAACTCTTCGGCAATGCCGTTGGCCAGGTCAAGACGCGGCTCAACTGAGCGGTATCGAATGGAATGAGGGAAAAGGCCGGGCATGTCCCGGCCTTTTCTTGTTATGACGCTTCTCTCGGAGCCATCCCGGGTGTGTGATGCTGTTGTTTTGATTGGCGCGTATGGCTGCCCCTCACCCTAACCCTCTCCCCGTTTTACGGGGAGAGGGGACGTGCCACACGAGAGGCGAGCGGGGGACGGAGAGCGTGCGGCATATCCCCTTCGCCCCGCGCGCGGGGAGAAGGTGCCGGCAGGCGGATGAGGGGCAGCCCTCGACAATTCACGGCGTTCTATTTGAGCCGACCTATTCCGGTATCAACTCATCCGTCTCGGGTCCGTCCTCGCCCTTGCGCAACGGCCGGAAGCTCATTCGGTGCAGGGAGCAGGGGCCGTGTTTCTCGATGCCGGCGCGGTGCTGCGCCGTGCCGTAGCCGACATGCGCGGCGAAGCCGTAATCCGGAAAGACATTGTGGGCACGCGCCATCATCCGGTCGCGCGTCACCTTGGCGACGATCGAGGCGGCGGCGATCGAGACCGAGCGGGCATCGCCCTTGACCACGGCCTGCCCGGGGCAATCGAGGCCGGGCGGCACGTCGAGCCCGTCGGTCAGCACGTAGCTGGCAGGAACGGCGAGGCTGCAGATGGCGCGGCGCATGGCGTCGAGGCTTGCCTTGCGGATATCCGTCTCGTCGATGCGCGTCGAGCTGGAAGAGGCGATCGAGACGGTCGCGGTCGCGAGAATCTGCACGAACAATTCCTCGCGCCGCTGCGCCGAAAGCTGCTTGGAATCGTTGAGGCCCTCGGGGATGCGCTTCGGATCGAGGATGACGGCGGCGGCGACGACCGGCCCGGCAAGCGGCCCGCGGCCGGCCTCGTCGGCGCCCGCAACCGGCCAGTGGCCGGCCTTGCGGGCTTTGAGCTCCAGGCGGAAATCCGGCACGAGCGGAGCCGTGTCGAAAAGCAGGGGAGAATCGGGTGGCGTGCGAGGTCTCATGCGGCTGAACCTCGCACGCCAACCCGATTTCCCGCAAGTCCCCGGATCAGGGCGGCGGGCCGGGGACGGTCCGGCGGATGGTGGCGGTCAGGGCCATCCGCTGGAATTGCGCTCGGGGCTCGAAAACAGGGCGGTTTTTCGAAGGCCGATGCGCAAATTCTTTAAATCAGAGCAGCGACAGCTGTACGCCGCTGCCATCAGGCGGCACGAACAGGTCGTCGCGCAGCGGCATACCGCGTCGCGTCAGGCCAAAACGCCTCGCCGCCATTTCGAAGCGCCGGGCGATCTGCCACGCATAGGGACCGGCGCCCTTCATGCGCTTGCCGAATTCTGCATCGTAATCCTTGCCGCCGCGCATTGAGCGCACCAGCGACATCACATGCCGGTAGCGATCGGGATAATGCTGCAGCAGCCAGTCGCGGAAGAGCGGGCTGACCTCGAGCGGCAGCCTCAGGATGACATAGCTCGCCTCGACGGCGCCGGCCGCGTTGGCCGATTCGAGGATGCGCTCCAGCTCGTGATCGTTCAGCGCCGGGATCAGCGGGGCGGCCATCACGGCCGTTTGGATACCCGCTTCCGACAGCGTGTGAATGGTCTCCAGCCGACGCGGCGGCGTGGCGGCGCGCGGCTCCATCGTCCGGGCAAGCTTGCGGTCGAGCGTCGTCACGGAGATGCCGACGCGCACCAGGTTCTTCGCCGCCATCTCCTGCAGAATGTCGAGATCCCTGAGGATCATCGCTGACTTGGTGACGATCGAAACCGGATGGTTCGCCTTGTTCAAAACCTCGAGAATGCCGCGCATGATGCGCCATTCCTTCTCGACCGGCTGATAGGGGTCGGTATTGGTGCCGATCGCGATCGCCCGCACCTTGTAGCCCGGCTTGGCGAGCTCCCGCTCCAGCAGCTTTGCCGCATCCGGTTTGGCGAACAGCTTGGTTTCGAAATCGAGCCCCGCCGAAAGTCCCATATAGGCGTGTGTCGGCCGGGCGAAACAATAGATGCAGCCATGCTCACAGCCGCGATAGGGATTGATCGAGCGATCGAAAGCGACGTCGGGCGATTCGTTGCGGGTGATGGCCGTGCGCGGCTTTTCGATCTGGACCTCGGTCTTGAACGGCGGCAGCTCTTCCAGCGTCTGCCAGCCGTCGTCAAAGGTCTCGCGCTGCAGCGCCTCGAAGCGACCGGTCGGGTTCAGCCCGGCCCCGCGCCCGCGGCGCCGGTCGACCTCGACCCTCAGCCCGGAGGATACGATCATCGCATCGGCAATATCTGCCGTATTGGCAGGCGCGAATGCGGCCTGCCCTGCCAGGGACTGCTCTCTCATCGGATTCTCCCGCGGCGGGAAGCGATCGCCTCCGCCCGTTTTGCTGATTAAATTCCTATCGGCAAAACGAGAACAATGCAAGAACAAAATACTGAATACGCCTCTGGCAAAAATTTGTGCGGCGCATTATGACTAGACAATGTTGACGGTTGTTCTCGAATGTCAGGATCAGGAATCCGAGCTGGCCCAGACCTTATCGGTCTTGGTGGCGGGTGCGGTGGAGGGTCTTATCAGCGATGTGGTGGTGCTCGATCACGGTTCGCGCGACGGCACTTCGCGGGTCGCCGACGCCGCCGGCTGCCGGGTTCATTCGCAGTGGGATATCAAGGACATCGTCGGTTCCGCCCGCGGCGACTGGCTGCTTTTCGTCGAACCGGGTGCACGCCCGCAGGCCGGCTGGATCGACGAGATTGCCGAATATATCGCGCTCAACAAGCTGCCGGCCCGCTTCACCGCCTCGCGCGGTTACCGGCGCCCGTTTTTCGAGCGCATCGGCCGCGCTGCGCCGCCGCTGGAGCTTGGTCTGCTGATGCCGAAGAGCAAGGCGCTGGCCGCGGCCAGGAGCGGCATGCGCCTTGCCGACTTCGTCAAGGGTCAAAAGCCGCGCAAGCTCGCGTGTGAATTGATACCTTCCTGGGTGGCGCGCGCTGCGCGGTAGCATACCAGAAGCTGCCCCTCACCCTAACCCTCTCCCCGTAAAAACGGGGCGAGGGGACGTGCCCTGCGAGACGTCAGCGGGGAACGGAGAGGTTGCGACATGTCCCCTTCGCCCCGTTTACGGGGAGAAGGTGCCGGCAGGCGGATGAGGGGCCAGTCTAGGAACGACGGCGGCGATCGCACTCTCCCACCGATCGCGCAGAAGATAGCCCCCAATAAGTTTTCGCGCTATAATCCTCCCATGGCGCCGCCGAAGACGCCTCGCTTCGCAACGGATGGCCATGGAATGCCGGTGGACGGCGGAACAGGTCAGCGAAAATCTCCTCTTCTGCCGGGTTCCCGGCGAGAGGAGGTGCGTCGTGGTACGCGGTATGGTTTACGGCCTGGCGGCCGTCATATTGCCGACATTGATAATCGCGCATCCGCATTCGGCAGCGTCGCAGACGATGCTCAGTTGCGCAGGCCGATCCGACGTCGTCAAATTCCTTGATAGGAATTTCACTGAAAAGCTCACCGCAGTCGGATTGATAAACCAGAACTCCGTTCTTGAGGTTTATGCTGCCAAAAGCGGAACCTGGACGCTCGTCGTCACCGATGTCCACGGCATAAGCTGCATCCTGCTGTCAGGGGACAGCTGGGATTCGATGCCCGCCTTGCCTGGCCTTGCCACATAAAAGCCGTCCGCTCTTTTGCCGGCAGTCTACTTCGTTGCGCCGCGTTTCAGGTGCTCGTCGAGCCGCGGCATGATTTCGACGAAGTTGCAGGGCGTGCTGCGGTAGTCGAGCTGCCCCTTCAGAATACCGTCCCAGGCATCCCGGCAGGCGCCGGGCGAGCCCGGCAGGGCGAAGATGAAGGTGGCATTGGCGACACCCGCCGTGGCGCGCGACTGGATCGTCGCCGTGCCGATTTTCTCGTAGGAAATGCGGTGAAAGACCGCGGAAAAGCCGTCCATACGCTTTTCGAACAAGGGCTCCAGCGCCTCGGGCGTCACATCGCGACCGGTAAAGCCGGTGCCGCCTGAGGTGATGACGACATCGATGTCGTCCCGTTCGGTCCAGGCCTTGACCTGCGCGGCGATTTTGTCCCGGTCGTCAGGCACGATCGCCCGGTCGACCAGCCGGTGCCCCGCTTCGGTGATCCGCGCCGCCAGCGTGTCGCCGGATTTGTCGGTTTCCGGCGTGCGGCTATCCGAGACCGTGAGGACAGCGATGCCGACGGCGATAAACGGCCGCTTTTCGTCCAGACCTGCCATTACATGCCTCCCGAAACCGTTTCCGTCGCCTGGACATACCAGTCGGGCCGATCGCCGTGAAGAGCTGCAGCCGCCTCTTGCGCAGCCGCCATTGTCGAAAAGATCCCGAAACAGGTGGCGCCGGAGCCGGACATGCGGGTGATGAGCGCGCCCTGGGCCTGCAGCATCTGCGAGATCACGGTAATCTCCGGCACCAGTTCGCGCGCCGGCGGTTCCAGATCGTTGCGGGCCGCGCCGATCGCCGTAAGCCAGCCGTCAGTCCCGGACAGACCGCGGGCGAGATGCAGAGCCGGATTGTTCTTGCCCGCCAGCCGGCGGAAGACCTCGGGCGTCGATACGCCCTTCAGGGGATTGGCGAGCACCATGGCAAAGGCCGGCAGATCAGGCACGACTTCGATTCTTTCGCCGATCCCACGGGCAATCAGCGGTCGGCTCTCAAGGCACATCGGCACATCGGCGCCGAGCTTCAGCGCAAGGCTGGCAAGGGTCTCCACCGGCAAGTCCATGCCCCAGAGCCGCATCAGCCCGCGCAACGTCGCGGCCGCATCGGCCGAGCCGCCGCCGATGCCGGAAGCGATCGGCAGGTTCTTTTGAAGGTGAATATGCACAGGAAAGGCGAGGGCACCGAGCTGCTCGCGCAGGAGATCGCGTGTCCGCAGCACCAGGTTGGTGCCGTCGCCGGCAAGCGTCTCGCCGAAAGGGCCCGACAGCGTGAAAGCGTCGGCCTGCGCAGGCAGAAAGCCCAGCCGGTCGCCGCAATCGGCGAAAGTCACCAGCATGTCGAGCAGATGATAGCCATCTGCTCGCTGGCCGGTCACATGCAAAGCGAGATTGATCTTCGCGCGCGCCATTTCGGTGACGCCGAAAGCCTCGGCCAAGCCCTCTTCAGGCATGCTCCGCGCCCGTCAGGATTTCTTGTCGACCGGCGGCGGGGTGACGGGCGCCGGATCCGGCTGCTTCTTGTCGGCCGCCTTGGCATCGTCGCTCGCAGGAGGCAGGCCGTTGGCGACCTTGTCCTTGATCTTCGGAATTTCGGCGGCTTCCGGCTCGGAGGCTAGCGCCCGGTTCCACTGATAGACGGCCTCGAGCTTGCGGCCGACGCGCCAGTAGGCGTCGCCGAGATGGTCGTTGATCGTCGCGTCGCCGGCCTTGATCTGTGCGGCCCGCTCCAGCTCGTCGACGGCATCGTCGAAGCGGTTGAGGCGGAAATAGGCCCAGCCGAGCGAATCGATGATGTAGCCATCGTCGGGGCGAAGCTCGACGGCCTTCTTGATCATGCCGAGGCCTTCGTCGAGGTTCCGGTTCATGTCGATCCAGGAATAGCCGAGATAGTTCAGCACCTGCGGCTGATCGGGATTGAGCTCCAGCGCCTTGCGGAAATTCGGCTCCGCCTGGTCCCACTTCTTCAGCCGCTCATAGGCGATGCCGCGCTGGAAGAAAACGCTCCAGTTGGCGCGGCCGGGAATCGGGCCGATCACTTGGACGGCCTTGTCGTAATTGGCGGCCATCGCCTCGTAGTCCTTGGCGTCGGAGAGCACGCTGCCATAGGCGAGGTAGCTGCGGATGTCCTTCGGGTCGGAGGCGATCAGCGCCTGCAGGTGCTTGCGCGCCTCGTCCACCTTGCCGCCCTGGGCAAGGGCAAGGCCGAGCTGAAGCTCGGAGATGCGCCGCATCGGTGAATTCTCCGGCACCTTCTTGTAGAGCGCGATGGCGCGGTCCATCTGGTTCTGTTTCTCGGCGATGCCGCCGAGCAGCACCAGCGTATCGGCGCTGTTCGGGTCGAGCGCTTTGGCCGTCTGCAGGTAGAGCGAAACGATATCCTCGGCGCCGTCGCGATTCAGCGCGCCGCCGACCGAGAACAGCACGCCGGCGGCCCCTTCTGCGGCGGTCTTGACCTGCTGTTCCTGCTTCTCGCCCTTCTCGATACTGTCGCGCAGCGCGTTCAGCGGCGCGTAATTCGGCAGCAGGTTGTCGCCGACGGAAACGGCGTCGAGCGCCTTCTGCTTGTTGCCCTGTGTTGCTTCGAGGCGGGCAAGCGCCATGACAGCCCGCATGAAGGTATCGGGCGCGGTCGCACCGCCCTCCTTGTCGAGCACGGCGTCGTTCAGATGCTTTCGGGCGGATTTCACGTCGCCGGTGGCAATGGCGATCGCGCCGGCATTGTAATTCTGGAAGATGCGGAACCAGTCCGGCCCCTTCATCTTCTCGACCATGGTGAGTGCTTCCTTGCCGCGGCCGGCGCCGACGCGAGCCCAGGCGAGCAACAGATCGTTCATCATCCGGTCGAGATCGTTCGGACCCTTGTATTTCAGGATAGCTTCGGCGCTCTTGTAGTCATCGCGGCGCACGGCATCCATGCCGCGCACGATCGTGGTGATGCGCTCGACCGAGGGATCGCCCTTCAGGTCGTTGGCATATTTGACGCCTTCCTTGATGTCGCCGTTGAGCAGCAGTGAGATCATCAGCCGCTGGCGAATCTCCGGATTGCCGGGCTCGATCGCAAGCGCCTTCTTGTAGAGTGCGATCGCCGTTTCATAATCGTGATCGACATCGGCCGTGCGTGCGGCGAGGAAGGCACCGGAGAAGGTGGTGACGCTATCGGCATTGAAGGTCTCGGTGTTGCCGGCATCGCCCGCCGTCTTGGCCGCATCCTCGGCATTCACGCCGGCGACGACGCCGAGCGAAAGAACAGCCGCCAATGCTGCGCTCGTAAGAAGACGGATGGCAATTCTCTGCCGCATAAGGAAACCTTTCTTCGAGAGCGTCCGGCCATAAGGCCGGCCGCAAATCAGTTGCGATCACTGATTCATAACAGGATGGCTTTTTTGAAGCGGCGCCGCAAGAAAATCAGGCTGCGATCGAGGATGTGTGATCAGTTGACGCGCTCGATGCAGAAGTCGATCACTTCCATCAGGGCAGATTTCCACATCGTATCGGGAAGCGGCGCCAGCGCGTCGCGGGCGATCGTGCCGTAATGGACCGCCCGACCGATCGTGTCGCTGAGCGTGCCATATTTGGTGATCAGCCCCAGCGCTTTTTCGAGGTTGGCGTCTGTGCTGTTGCCGGCCTCGATCGCATCGCGCCAGAAGGCGCGTTCGTCCTGCGTGCCGCGGCGATAGGCAAGGATGACCGGCAGCGTGATTTTGCCTTCGCGGAAATCGTCACCGACATTCTTGCCGAGATCGGCGGCCTTGCCGCCGTAATCGAGCGCGTCGTCGACGAGCTGGAAGGCGAGCCCGAGATTCATGCCGTAGGATTTCAGTGCGTTGCGACCGGACCGGCCGGCTTCGGCGACGATTGGCCCGACCTCGGCGGCGGCGGCAAACAGGGCGGCCGTTTTGGCGCGAATGACGGAGAGGTAATCGTCCTCGGTCGTCTCCATGTTCTTGGCGACGGAAAGCTGCAGCACCTCGCCTTCGGCGATCACGCAAGCGGCGGAAGACAAGACGTCGAGCGCGTCGAGCGAGCCGACTTCGACCATCATGCGGAACGCCTGGCCGAGCAGGAAATCGCCGACCAGCACGCTTGCCTGGTTGCCCCAAATCATCCGTGCCGTCGATCTGCCGCGGCGCAGGTCGCTTTCGTCGACGACGTCGTCATGCAGCAGTGTCGCCGTGTGCATGAACTCGACCGAAGTCGCGAGCTTGACGTGATTTTCGCCGCGGTAGTCGAACAGCGAGGCGGCGGCAAGAGTCAGCATCGGCCGCAGCCGCTTGCCGCCGGACGAGATCAGATGGTTGGCCACTTCGGGGATCATCTGCACGTCGGAGCCGGCCTTGGCCAGAATGAGCTGGTTCACCCGCTCCATATCGGCCCTGGTAAGATCGACCAACGGCTTTATGGATGCCAGTTTGTTTTTGCTTTCTTCAAGCGGTATGACCACGCCCAACGACCCGGACTCCTGTTCATTCATTGCAGCTGACAATAGAAAGGGGCGATGGACGCGGCAAGAGGTGAATTGTCGCGCAGGGCGAAATTGGAAGGAAAATGACGGCAAATGCATGAGCTTATCCGCGCCAACGACCCCGTTCTGCTCTCCTATGCCGAGAGCTTGATGAAGGATGCCGGCATTCATTGCTTCATCGCCGATCAGGGCATGAGCGTGCTGGAAGGCTCGCTCGGCATGCTGCCGCGCCGCCTGCTGGTGGATGAGGAGATGGCCGATCAGGCCCGCCGCATCCTCATCGATGCCGGTCTCGGCGGCGAATTGCGCGACAGGAAGTGAGCGGGGATGACCGGCGAGCCTGCCCAAACAATCGATGCCTTCCATCGCGGCGCCTTCCACCTGGTGCAACCGCAGGGCAGGGGGCACCGCGCCGGCATGGATGCGATGCTGCTGGCCGCACTCGTCGCCGATAACCGTCCTATCCGGGTTGCCGATCTCGGCGCCGGCGCCGGTGCGGCCGGCCTTGCCGTCGCCTC
Organism: Rhizobium sp. H4; assembly: GCF_003013335.1. Taxonomy (NCBI): domain Bacteria; kingdom Pseudomonadati; phylum Pseudomonadota; class Alphaproteobacteria; order Hyphomicrobiales; family Rhizobiaceae; genus Rhizobium; species Rhizobium sp. H4. The sequence goes on along the minus strand of NZ_PSOW01000020.1, from coordinate 15,868 downwards.
GCGGCTTGCCGAGGCCGAGGTGGTGCTGTTCGAGCGGTCGGCTGAGATGGCCGATTATGCCCGCCGCAGCGTGCTCCTGCCCGGCAACGCCCATCTCGCCGGCCGCGTCAGCGTCGTCGAGGCCGACGTGACGCTGGCCGCAAAGGCGCGCAACGATGCCGGCCTCACCGATGAGAGTTTCCACCACGTCATCATGAACCCGCCCTTCAACGATGCCGGCGACCGGCGCACGCCCGATGCGCTGAAGGCCGAAGCCCATGCGATGACCGACGGCCTGTTCGAAAGCTGGATCCGCACGGCCGGTGCCATCATGATCCCGGGCGGGCAATTGTCGCTGATCGCCAGGCCCCAGTCGATCGCGGAGATCATCGACGGCTGCGGCCGGCGCTTCGGCGGCATCGAAATGACAGCCATTCATCCGCGCCCCGGTGAAAATGCCGTGCGCATCCTGGTGACGGCTATCAAGGGCTCGCGGGCGCGGCTGTCGCTGCGCGCGCCGCTCATCATGCACGAGGAGGGGAGCCACAAGTTCTCCCCTCTCGTCGATGATTTTAACAATGGCAGGGCGGCCTATGCCAGGCTTCGATCCTCGGCAGCTAGAGCATGATGCCGAAAAGTGTGAGCGGTTTTCGGACGACATCATGCTCTAACTCTTTAATTTAGAAGAGGATTCAGATTTTGGGCCGACCGGGCCTAAAATTATCCTGTTCTAGCCGGTGACGAAGTCGAGCAACAGCTTGACGTTCAGCCCTGCGATCACGACCGCGATCACATAGGAGATGCCGCTCAGCCAGCGCGGCGCCACCAGTTCGCCCATCTTGGCCTTGCTGGCGGTGAACATCACGAGCGGGAAGACGGCAAAGGAAAGCTGCAGGCTGAGCACCACCTGGGTGAGGATCAGAAGCTCCGCCGTGCCCTGGTCGCCGTACCAGATGGTGACGACCGCCGCCGGCACGATGGCGATGGCGCGGGTGATCAGCCGGCGCACCCAGGGTTTCAGCCGGATCTTGAGGAAACCTTCCATGACGATCTGGCCGGCAAGGGTCGCCGTCACCGTCGAGTTGAGGCCGCAGCAGAGCAGCGCGACGCCGAACAGCGTCGGCGCGATCGCGAGACCGAGCAGCGGCGACAACAGCGAATGCGCTTCGCCGAGCTCGACGACGTCGGTCCTGCCATGCGCATTGAAGGCGGCTGCAGCCAGGATCAGGATCGAGGCGTTGATCAGCAGCGCGAAACAGAGCGCGACCGTCGAGTCGATCGTCGCATAGGTCAGCGCCTCCTTCTTTTCGGGAACCGTATGGCCATAGGCCCGCGTCTGCACGATGCCGGAATGAAGATAGAGATTGTGCGGCATGACGGTCGCACCGAGAATGCCGAGCGCCAGATAAAGCATCTCCGGATTGGTGACGATCTCGGTGGTCGGGAAGAAGCCGGTGATGACGGCGCCCCATTGCGGGTCCGCGAGCAGGATCTGCACGCCGAAGCAGAGCGCGATGACACCGAGCAGCGCGATGATGAAGGCCTCGACCCAGCGGAAACCGAGTTTCTGCAGGAAGAGGATCACGAAGACGTCGAGCGCGGTAATGAGAACGCCGAGCTCGAGCGGAATGCCCATCAGCAGGTTGAGGCCGATCGCCGTGCCGATCACCTCGGCGATGTCGGTGGCGATGATGGCAATTTCGGCAAAGGCCCAGAGCGGCACCGAAACCCATTTCGGATAGGCGTCGCGGCAGGCCTGCGCCAGGTCGCGGCCCGAGGCGATCGCCAGGCGGGCGCAGAGCGATTGCAGCACGATCGCCATCAGGTTGGAAAGCAGTGCGACGGTCAGCAGCGCATAGCCGAATTTCGAGCCGCCGGCGAGCGAAGTCGCCCAATTGCCGGGGTCCATATAGCCGACCGCGACCATATAGCCCGGCCCGGCAAAGGCCGCAGCCCTGCGCCACCTCGAGCTGTGTCGCCCGGTTCCGACGCTACGGTAGACATCCGACAGCGACGCCTCGCCGCGTTCGTGCCGCCAGCCGCCTTTTACATTGGAATTGAGGGCATCCATGCGATTTCCAAACCTGTTTTATCGTGAGGGCACTATGACGAATCGGAATGATAATGCAAGTCATTCGCAACAAGAAAGCCAATCCGGTGTTTTTCAGGAACGCGGCCATTGCGTTTGTCGTTCCAACGCATACATGGATGCGATCGCGAAATGACGATCGTGCGACCCGAAGCGAAGGATGAGAGATGGCCGGATTGTTGAGAAAGCTGCTGCCGAAACGGTTCCGCAAGGATGGCCTCACCATCCCGGTCGTCCGGCTGCAGGGGGCGATCATCAGCGGCGGCGGCCAGTTCCGGCCGACCCTCAATCTCGCCAATGTCGCGCCGGTGCTGGAAAAGGCCTTCGCCATGAAGGGGGCGCCGGCGGTTGCCATAGCAATCAATTCGCCGGGCGGCTCGCCCGTCCAGTCGCGGCTGATCTTCACCCGCATCCGCGAGCTCGCCCGCGAGAAGCAGAAGAAGGTTCTGGTCTTCGTTGAGGATGTCGCCGCCTCCGGCGGCTACATGATCGCGCTGGCCGGCGACGAGATCATCGCCGACGCCACCTCGATCGTCGGCTCGATCGGCGTCGTCTCCGGCGGTTTCGGCTTCCCTGAACTCTTGAAGAAGATCGGCGTCGAGCGCCGCGTTTATACGGCGGGCGAAAACAAGGTGATCCTCGATCCGTTCCAGCCGGAAAAGGAAAAGGACATCGAATATCTGAAGAGCCTGCAGCTCGAAATCCATCAGGTCTTCATCTCGATGGTGCGCGAGCGCCGCGCCGGCAAGCTGACGGACGATGCGACGGTGTTTTCCGGCCTGTTCTGGAGCGGCACCCGCGGCCTCGAACTCGGCCTCATCGACGGCCTCGGCGACATGCGCCAGGAGCTGAAGCGGCGCTACGGCCAGAAGACGAAGCTGGAGCTCGTCACCGCCAGCCGCGGCCTGCTCGGCCGCCGCATTCCCGGCATATCGCCGGTCTCGCTCGAAGGTGCTGCATCCGGCCTCGCGACAGGGCTTGTCGAAGCGGCCGAAGAGAGAGCATTGTGGAGCCGCTTCGGGCTTTAGGAGGAGCAGGAGAGGGACATGGCGCAGCTTATCACCATCCTGGTGCTGGTATTTTCGGCCTGGTGGCTCTACCGCCGCTTCGTCTCTGACGCCCGCAGGCTCGCCGAAAAATCCCGCCGCGCCGAAAAGGAGCGCCAGACCGGCGCGATCGGCACGCTGGTCAAGGATCCCGTGACCGGGGAATATCGGCTGAAACAGGATGAAGAGTAAGGTTCGGTTCTCCCGCCCCTCATCCGCCTGCCGGCACCTTCTCCCCGCTTGCGGGGCGAAGGGGACAAGCCGCGACCTCTCCGTCCCCACCGACCTCTCGCGGGGCACGTCCCCTCTCCCCGTCAGAACGGGGAGAGGGTTAGGGTGAGGGGCAGGCTCTCTCCATACGGGCCGGCCCACTCTTGCAAAACCCTTGACCCCTGCCGCCCTCCATGGCACCTGTCGCGCCGATAATCCCCAAGCAATCGGTGCCGTCGATGTCAGCTATCCCAGACCATATGAACCCGAAGCGTTCCTTCCAGGCGCTGATCCTGACCCTGCATAATTACTGGGCGGACAAGGGTTGCGCGGTGCTGCAGCCCTACGACATGGAAGTCGGCGCCGGCACCTTCCACCCGGCCACGACGCTGCGCGCCCTCGGGCCGAAGCCGTGGAAGGCGGCTTACGTCCAGCCCTCCCGCCGCCCGTCCGACGGCCGCTATGGCGAAAACCCGAACCGCCTGCAGCATTATTACCAATACCAGGTCATCCTGAAGCCGAACCCACCGAACCTGCAGGAGCTCTATCTCGGCTCGCTCGCGGCAATCGGCCTCGATCCGCTGCTGCACGACATCCGCTTCGTCGAGGATGATTGGGAAAGCCCGACGCTCGGCGCCTGGGGCCTCGGCTGGGAATGCTGGTGCGATGGCATGGAGGTCTCGCAGTTCACCTATTTTCAGCAGGTCTGCGGCATCGAATGCGCGCCCGTCGCCGGCGAACTGACCTATGGTCTCGAGCGCCTGGCCATGTATGTCCAGGGCGTCGACAATGTCTACGACCTGAACTTCAACGGCCGCGAGGGCGACGAGAAGATCAGCTATGGCGACGTCTTCCTGCAGGCCGAGCAGGAATATTCGCGGCACAATTTCGAATTCGCCAATACCGAAATGCTGCATCGTCACTTTGTCGATGCCGAGAAGGAATGCCGGGCGCTGCTCGACGCCGGCGCACCCGACGACAGCGCCAACCAGCGCCTGCACAAATGCGTCTTTCCGGCCTACGACCAGTGCATCAAGGCCAGCCACGTCTTCAACCTGCTCGATGCCCGCGGAGTCATCTCGGTGACCGAGCGCCAGAGCTATATCCTGCGGGTGCGCACCCTCGCCAAAGCCTGCGGCGAAGCCTTCCTGCTGACCGATGCCGGCGGCGTCAACCTGTCGAAAGAGGCGGCGTGACGCAAAAGCCTGCCAGCCGTATCGTCCACATCAACGGCTGGCCAGGCACCGGCAAGCTGACGGTCGGTCGCTTGCTGGCGAAAGGGCTTGGCGCGCGGCTCATCGATAATCACATGCTGCTAAATCCAGCAGAGGCTCTTTTCGCTCGCGGCAACCCTCTGCATGCATCACTGCGCGAGCAGATTCGCCGAGCGGTTTTCGACCACGCTGCGCGCGCCGATCCGGCTGAAAGCTTCGTCTTTACCGATGCCCTTTCGGACGACGCGGATGATAGTGCGATGTTCTCCTGGTATCTCGATCTGGCTGCCGCCAGAGGCGCGGATCTGGTCGCGGTTCTCCTCGACTGCGCGCCGGAGGAGAATGCCAGGCGCCTCATCTCGCCGGGCCGGTCCGAGGCGCTCAAGCTGACGGATACGGCGAAGCTGCAACAGCTCCGGGCAAACTATAGATTGTTGCGCGGGCTGGCTGAACACACAGTCGAAATTGATGCGACGGATTTTTCGCCGGAGCAGACTGCGGCCCGAATTCTCGCGCATATCGGTGTTTGACGAGCGAGGCACATCCAAAAAAAGTCCTGCGCTCCAGGGACAGGCTTCTTTTGTATTGCGCAAACCATCGCTACGTTATCATCTGGTGTTGCGACAACGTAAGCTTCGGTATCTCTTTTGAAGAGCGATATTTTTTACTTTAAAATTTCATATGTAAATTCCGTCGCCAGTATGTTGCGCCTTTTATCATGGCCGATCTTATGCGCCATGCTGCTCGCGCTGACCTCGTGCAGCAATTTCGACCGAGAGTTCACTGTCCAATCGGCAAACAGTACGGTTGAGGTCTACACCGACGGCACTGCCTTTGTGTCGGAGTTCTTCGACATCGAGGTCAAAAGGGCGGAAAATTACGGCGGCGTTTACGTTGATATCCCTCAACGTTTCACGGATGCGTCAGGTGGTGTTCACTGGCGCAATTTCCAACTGGCCGCAGCTCGGCGCGGCGGACTCGATGAATATTTTTCCATGGAAAACAATGTGCCGGGCTATTCGATTTATATAGGAATGGAGCACTGCAAAAGTTGCTCTGCAGATCTGCCCAAGGTTCCTACAAAGATCCAGATCGCTTACTGGCTCGGACGCCTGGTTCGCCAGGAAGGCGATCGCGAGATTCTCTTCCTGCCGGCCTATATGGGCCGCGTCCATGGCCAGGGAGCCAAAAAAACGCTGACCCTGAAGCTGCCGCCGGGCGGAACGTTACGCCCTTCGCAACAGGATCGGGCGGCCTATGACGTCACGCGCAGCGCGCCGAATGAGCTCTTGGTGTCTATTGCAGCAGGCAAGGGGGATAGAGTCCTGCCTGATATCGAGATCGAATATCCCGCAGGCACGTTTGTGATTGTAACAACCGGCCAGCGCGTACAATGGTGGCTTTCCGATCATTTTCTCCCCTTCATTAGCATTTTAGGGCCGCTGATCGTCGCTCTGGTCGCTATCCTCAAATTTCGACCGTCCTGGCTTGTGCCTGCACCATTGATAACTGTCGACACCAAAATAACGCAAAGCATATCCCCCGCTCTAGCGGCCTATCTGTTCCGGAATTGGAAGGCAGATGCAGCAAAAGCGGCTTTCATGGCGTCGGTCTGCCATCTCGCGGTCAAGCGAACGCTGCGCATTTCCAGCCTGGGAGAGGATGCCGAGGCCTCGGACTTACTGGCAAAGCAAGACCGAAGGAAGAGCAAGGCGGGTCGCGCCAAATGGTATGATCTTCCGGCTGCGACGCGCTTGGTATTCGGCGGCATTGCAAAGCAGCCATCTGCCGGCGATCGGCGCAGAGTTAAAAATGCCCGGCCTGATGTGAGAGATGAATTGCACAGAACAGTCACTGAGGAATATCAGAAAATCAGAGGCAAAGATCGCTGGAGCTTGGCGGCTGCAGCATCGATTTTGGCTCTCGGCATTGCCGTCGCATCTTTTTCGGGCCTTTTGATCTTTTCCGCGGCCATCTGCGGGATATTGTTGGTTCTCTTGATCGTTGTAACAATGTTTCGTCATCCGGAGCGGTTTCCCGTGGCCACCGGCACTTCCGAGCAGTTCAAACAGGCGACTTTTTTGTTTGTGGGGCTTCCGGCGATTGTGATTGCTGCGCTTTCCTATATCGGCACGACCGAGGTGATCAGCGAACAGTGGCCATATCTGACGGCGATCTTGCTGCACATCGCCGGCATTATCGCGGTTTTGGCGATGCTGCGCATGCCCACGCCGAAGCAGCGGCAGATCCGCAACAACATCCTCGATTTGAATCGTTATATCAGCGGCGAGATAAACGGCCCCGCAATGTCGGTCGAATGCTACGAGCACTATCTGCCGTTCGCAGTCGCGCTCAACGTCGAGCAGCGCTGGACCGAGCGCTTCAATCTCTGGCGAGAGAGCCAGAAGATGAATGCCTATGCTCCGGATTGGCTGATAACCTCTTAGTCAGCAGGGTATCCATCAAAGTCTCGTCCAAACCGGCTGGAGAATTGTTTCGCCAAGATGACTTTCCACGGCCGAATCACTAACGTGCGATCATCGAATCGGGAGCCCATCTGCATGTATGTCATACTCGCTATTGTCGTTGTGATCGCGCTTTACATCGTCTTCATCTACAACGGCCTGGTTCGCTCCCGGCAGATGGCGCAAGAGGCCTGGTCGGGCATCGATGTGCAACTGAAGCGCCGCGCCGATCTGATCCCGAACCTGATCGAGACGGTCAAGGGTTATGCCGCCCACGAAAAGTCGACGCTCGAGGAGGTGGTTTCGCTCCGCAACAAGGCGCAGGCCGTGCCATCAGGCGATGTCGCCGGCAGGGCGCAGGTGGAAGGGCTGCTCGGCCAGGCGCTCGGGCGCGTCATCGCGCTCGCCGAGGCCTATCCGGACCTCAAGGCCAACCAGAATTTTGCCGAGCTGCAGGATTCGCTGGAAACCATGGAAGGCGAGCTGCAGATGTCGCGGCGTTATTACAATGGTGCGGCCCGCGATCTGAACGTCAAGGTCGAAAGCTTCCCCTCCAATCTCGTCGCCGGCCAGTTCGGTTTTGCCAAGCGGGAATATTTCGAAATCACCAATGAGTCCGATCGTGCCGTCCCCAGCGTGAAATTCTGACGGTCCGGCATTTTGCCTTTGCCAGAAAGCGATTAAGAGCAAGGGCAGATTGCGGCCGGCAATGGCCGCTCCATGGAAGAAACAACATGACACGCACAGCCAAACTCACGATCATCCCGCCTGCCGGGCCGCTTTCGGGCCGCGCCATGCCGCCGGGTTCGAAGTCGATCACCAATCGCGCACTGCTGCTCGCCGGCCTTGCCAAGGGCACGAGCCGGCTGACCGGCGCGCTGAAGAGCGACGACACGCGTTATATGGCCGATGCGCTGCGGGCCATGGGCGTTGCGATCGACGAGCCCGACGACACCACCTTCGTCGTCACCGGCAGCGGCAGGCTCGCGCCGCCGAAGGCGCCGCTCTTCCTCGGCAATGCCGGCACCGCGACACGCTTCCTGACGGCCGCCGCCGCCCTGGTCGACGGCACCGTCATCGTGGATGGCGACGAACACATGCGCAAGCGCCCGATCGGCCCGCTGGTCGAGGCGATGCGCACGCTCGGCATCGATGTGAGCGCCGAAACCGGCTGCCCGCCGGTCACCGTCCGGGGCACCGGCCGCTTCGAGGCCGACCGCATCCTGATCGATGGCGGGCTGTCCAGCCAATATGTTTCGGCGCTGCTGATGATGGCGGCCGGCGGCGACCGTCCGGTCGACATCGAACTGGTGGGCGAGGACATCGGCGCGCTTGGCTATATCGATCTCACCACGGCGGCGATGCAGGCCTTCGGCGCCAAGGTCGAAAAGACCAGCCCTGTCACCTGGCGCGTCGAGCCGACCGGCTACCGCGCCGCCGATTTCGTCATCGAGCCGGATGCGTCCGCTGCGACCTATCTCTGGGCGGCTGAAGTTCTGAGCGACGGCAAGATCGATCTCGGCGTGCCGAACGATGCCTTCACCCAGCCGGATGCCAAGGCCTACGAGACGATCGCCAGGTTCCCGCACCTGCCGGCTGTAATCGATGGTTCGCAAATGCAGGATGCCGTTCCGACGATTGCCGTGCTTGCCGCCTTCAACGAGACGCCGGTCCGCTTCGTCGGCATCGCCAATCTGCGCGTCAAGGAATGCGACCGTATCCGCGCCCTGTCTACGGGGCTCAACAATATTCGCGAAGGCCTGGCCGTTGAGGAGGGTGACGATCTGGTCGTCCATTCCGATCCTGCTCTCGCCGGTCAGACGCTGCCGGCCGAGATCGACACTTTCGCCGATCACCGTATTGCGATGAGCTTTGCGCTCGCCGGCCTCAAGATCGATGGCATCACCATTCTCGATCCCGATTGTGTCGGCAAGACCTTCCCCGCCTATTGGCGCACGCTCGCCGCACTCGGCGTGGCATATCGGGACAAGGATTGACGGAAAGCGCAGCCGAGGCTGCCGGCCGGGGGGATGGGAATGGGGCGTCGGTTTTTCGGTATTTGTTTGGCGCTCATCTTGTTGGTGGCCGCCCCGGCGGCCTTTGCCACGGAGCTGATCGACAGTTTCGTTTCCGACATTGCGCTCGAAAGAAGCGGTGCGATGACGGTGACGGAAACTGTCACCGTCAATGCCGAGGGCTATCGGATCAAGCACGGCATCTTCCGTGACTTCCCGCTCTATTTCACCAACGCCGGCGGCCGTCGCCGCAGCGTCGACTTCGATGTCGTCTCGGTTAAGCGTGACGGTAAGGATGAGCCCTGGCACACGGAAAAGATAACAGGTGGCATCCGCATCTATACGGGCATGGCCGAGTTGACCGTGAGCCCGGGCCTTCGCCGCTACGTCTTCACCTACAGGACCAATCGCCAGATCCGTTATTTCGACGATCATGACGAACTCTACTGGAATGTCACCGGCAATGGCTGGCTCTTCCCGATCCGCTCGGTCACCGCGACGGTGAAGCTGCCGCCAGGTGTCGCAGCCACCGGGACGACTTTTTTCACCGGCCCGAAGGGCGCCACGGAAAAGAATGCCCGCGTCAGCCAAACCGCAGCCGGCCTCGTTTTTTCCACCACCGCGCCGCTCAATCCCAGTGACGGCCTGACTTTCGCGATCCGCATGCCGAAAGGGTCGATCGATCCGCCGAGCAAGGATATGGAGAGCACATGGTGGCTGAAGGATAACCGCGATTATTTCATCGGCTTCGGCGGCCTGACCCTGGTTTTCGCCTATTATGCGAGATCATGGCTGAAGGTCGGCCGCGATCCCGCCCGCGGTGTCGTCGTGCCGCGCTGGGATGCGCCGGAGGGCATCTCGCCGGCCTTGGTCAACTATATCGACAACAAGGGCTTCTCCGGTGGGGGCTGGACCGCGCTTGCCGCAACCGCCCTCGATCTGGCTGTCCGCGGTTACGTCAAGCTCGAAGATCTCAAGAACTCGATCACCATACGCAGCACCGGCAGACCGCTCGACAGGCAAAAATTGCAGGCCGGCGAGACCGAGCTCCTGAAAGCCGCCGGCGCCGCAGGCAGGACTCTGACGATCGACAAGGCCAATGGCGAACATGTGAAATCGGTGGGTCAAGCCTTCCGCTCGGCGATCGAGAAAGAGCACCGCGGCAAATATTACAATTCCAACATCGGCTACACTATCGGCGGCATCGCGCTCAGTGCCGTCTTCCTGGCGGCGCCGTTCATTATCGGGTCGCTGGAGCCCGATACGGTCGTGCTGATGCTGATTCCGGTCGCCATCTCGGCCTTCATTGCCGTCTTCGTCGCCAGGTTCACCCGGCCGCTTTATCGCGGCAGGTCGCTGTTCGGCAGGATCGTCGCACTCGTGGTGACATCAATTATTGTTTTCGCCGGGGTCAGCATCCTTCTGCTCAGCGTACTCTCCTTTGCCTCGTCGCTCGTGGAGTTGCACGAGACTCCGATGCTCTTTGCGATCGGCGGCATCGTGCTGCTCAACATCCTCTATTTCTTCATTATGGGCGCGCCGACCCCGCTCGGCGCCAGGATGATGGACGGCATTGACGGCCTGCGGCAATATCTGACGCTTGCCGAGAAGGACCGCATGAACATGGCGGGCGCGCCTGAAATGTCGCCGCAGCATTTCGAGACGCTGCTGCCCTACGCCGTGGCTTTGGGCGTCGAAAAACCGTGGTCGCGCACTTTTGAGACCTGGCTTGCGGCCGCTGCCGCCGGCGCGGCCGCGGCCTATGATCCGTCCTGGTACTCCGGCGATTTCGACAGCGGCAGCTTCTCCGACCACGTCGGCGGCTTCTCCTCGTCGATGGCCTCGACCATTGCTTCGACGATACCCTCGCCGCCGTCGAGTTCATCCTCCGGTTTTTCCAGTGGCGGCTTCTCCGGCGGCGGCTTCTCCGGCGGCGGCTTCTCCGGCGGCGGTGGCGGAGGCGGGGGTGGCGGCGGCTGGTAAGCTTTCTCGCTTGACCTTTCCGCCCTTGGCCCTTAACCGCCTGACGGAACAGGAAAGGGGTCGCGCATGAAGGTTCTGTTGATCGGATCGGGCGGACGCGAGCACGCGCTCGCCTGGAAGCTGGCGCAATCGCCGTTGATGAGCGAGTTCTACGCCGCCCCCGGCAATCCCGGCATCGGCGAACACGCTGTCCTCGTGCCGGTCGATGTCGAGGATCATGAAGCTGTGGCTGCCTTCTGCAGGGAGAAGGCGATCGATTTCGTCGTCGTCGGGCCAGAAGCGCCGCTCGTTGCCGGCCTCGCCGACCGGCTGCGCGCCGATGGACTGGCGGTCTTCGGTCCCTCCGCCGCCGCCGCCCAGCTCGAAGGCTCCAAGGGCTTCACCAAGGATATTTGCGCCCGCTACGGCATCCCCACCGGAGCCTATCAGCGCTTCAACAATGCGCCGAAGGCCAAAGCCTATATCCGCGCTCAGGGCGCGCCGATCGTCGTCAAGGCAGACGGTCTGGCCGCCGGCAAGGGTGTGACTGTTGCGATGACCCTGGACGAGGCATTTGCTGCCGTCGACGACTGTTTCGAGGGCGCTTTTGGTGCTGCCGGCGCCGAAGTCGTCGTCGAAGCCTATCTCGATGGCGAGGAGGCAAGCTTCTTCTGCCTCTGCGACGGCAAGAACGCTCTGCCGCTTGCTACCGCCCAGGATCACAAGCGGGTGGGCGAGGGCGATACCGGCATCAATACCGGCGGCATGGGCGCCTATTCGCCGGCACCCGTGATGACCACCGAAATGGTCGAGCGCACCATGAAGGAGATCATCGAGCCGACGATGCGCGGCATGGCCGAGAGTGGTCATCCCTTCTCCGGCGTGTTCTTTGCCGGATTGATGATCACCGACAAGGGACCGGAGCTCATCGAATACAATGTCCGTTTCGGTGATCCGGAATGCCAGGTGCTGATGATGCGGCTGAAGAGCGATCTGCTGCCGCTGCTGCTCGCCACCGCCAACGGCACGCTTGATCAGGTCAGAGCCGAATGGAGCAACGATCCGGCCCTGACCGTGGTCATGGCCTCGAAGGGCTATCCCGGCGCTTACGAGAAGAACACGCCGATCCTGGCGCTGCCCGAGGCAGCCGACGGCGAGAAAGTGTTTCATGCCGGCACGGGCCTGAAGGACGGTGCACTGGTGGCAACCGGCGGCCGCGTGCTGAACGTCACCGCGACCGGCGGCACGGTCGCCGAAGCGAGCACACGCGCCTACGCCCTGCTCGACAAGGTCCGCTGGGATAACGGCTTCTGCCGCCGCGACATCGGCTGGCGGGCGATCGAGCGGGAAAAGGCCTGATATCACGTATAAACCGGCGCCTTCGTTAAATTTTTACCCTTTCCCCTGACGGGATGGAAACAAAGCTGCGTTATACCGCTGTCATAGTGAGACGGAGCAGCCTTCATGCGTCAGATTTTCCTCGGTGCGGCAATCCTGCTGATGGCGGGTTCGGCAATGGCCTCCTCGATCGAGGTGATCGGCCAGGCTGCGCCGCGCGCTGCCGAGGGCAGCATCGTCACCGAAAGCTGCGCCGACTGCCCGCCGCTGCAGGCGGAGGTTACCAAAAAGGATTACACGGTGCCGGAGCTTAAGCCCGGCGCCGTGCAGGCGACCGAGATTCGCGATGTCGGCGGCGAAAAGAAGATCTATCGCACCGAAAGCTGGATGGGCGGCTCGCCCGTGGTCTTCGTCAGCAAGGCGACCCCGGAAGCGATGATGGCCGCCGCGCCGCCGGCTCCGCCTGCCGAAGGCGTCGATATGAATGCGACGACTGCGGCCGTCATCGGCGGCGACGCCAAGCCTGTTGCCGCCGGCATGGCGGAACAACCGGCCCTCAACGTTTCCGATTTCAAGCTGCGTTTCTGAAACAATTCCCGTTTTGCGTCCGGCTTGAAGACAAAGTTCCCTGCCCCGCCTGATCAAGGTTTCGATCGTTTGGGGTTCCACCACCGGTGGACCGAATGCACCCTCGATGAGCAGCGAGGGTGCATTCATGTTTTGACGGCAGGTAAAATCGAATGCAATTTTACCCCTGGATTTTTAGGGAAAACCCTATCGAGAACAGCTAAATTAAAGATTTCTTATGGGGTGAGCATTAATGGTTACTTACCCGGTCGCAGCATGTTGTTTTTAGCAGCGGTAGACGCGTCGTCTTGTTTGGCGCGCTCGCACAGGCGGTAGAAGACCGCACCGGAATGAATCCCACCATTCCCGTTGCGAGGCGTCATGAAAAATCTGAAAATATCCAAACAGCTCATAGTGCTGGTCGCCGGACTGATGATCGCCTTCGCGGTCGCCACGTCGCTGCAGATCCGCTCCTCGGTCGATGCGATATACAAGGAGCGTTACGACATGCTCCGCGCCGAGGTTCAGTCGGCGATCTCCATTCTCAAGCTCTACCATGCCAAGGTGACGGCAGGCGAGATGACTCTGGAAGACGCCCAGAAGCAGGCCTACACCACCGTCAACGGCATGAAATACGACCCGGACGGCTATTTTTTCGGTTATAGCTACGACGTCAAGATGATGTTCCACTACGACGCCGCGAAAGTCGGGCAGAACCTGAAGGGCCAGCCGGACAGCAAGGGCAAGCTCTATCGCGAAGAGTTGGTGAAGCTCGGGCAGCAAGGCGGCGGTCTCGTCGAATTTTATTCCACCAGCAAACCGGGCCAGCCCGCCGGTGATTTCCGCAAGACGGCCTATGGACAGGCCTTCGAACCCTGGAAGGTCGTCGTCGTCACCGGCGTCTACATGGATGATCTCGATGCTCAGATAAACAGCACGATCCTGACCGCATTGACCGGCAGTATCGTTCTGTTCTTTCTTGCCATGACGGCCGCCTACATCGTCATCCGCGGCATTTCCGGCCCCCTCAACAACGTCCATGCCGCCCTGAAGGCAGTGGCCGAGGAGGACGTTTCCATCGCCATTCCGCACACCGCCATGAACAATGAAGTCGGCATGATGGCCAAGGCGACGTTGTCGCTGCAGGAAAAGATCAGGGAGCGCCATCAGATGTCGGATCGCGAGGCGGCCCAGCAGCTGGCGCTCGAAAACGAGCGCGAAAACAACCTTCGCCAGCAGCAGGACGAGGCGGCCCTCCAGGCCCGCGTGGTGACGACGATCGGCCAGGCTCTGGAACTGATCGCCCGCGGCGATCTCACCGTCCGCTGCGCCGAACTTGGCCAGAAATACGCCGCCCTTCGCGACAATTTTAACGATGCGCTGTCGCATCTCGAAGCCGCCATGGCCAAGGTCAGCGCCAAGGGCGTGGATATCGGCACGAGCAAGGAAGAGATCCGCCGCGCCTCCAACGAGCTGTCGCAGCGCACCGAGCGCCAGGCCGCCAGCCTGGAAGAGACGTCTGCCGCCCTCGACGAGCTCACCGTCGCCGTCCGCCAGACGGCCGATGGCGCTCATGAGGCAAGCAAGCGCGTCCACGCCGTCAGCACCGAGGCCACCCATAGCGATGCGATCGTCGGCCAGGCGATCGAGGCGATGAGCGGGATTGAGAAGTCATCGTCGGAGATCACCAAGATTATTGGCGTCATCGACGAGATCGCCTTCCAGACCAACCTGCTGGCGCTGAATGCCGGCGTCGAGGCCGCTCGTGCCGGTGAAAGCGGCAAGGGGTTTGCGGTCGTAGCCCAGGAAGTGCGCGAGCTCGCCCAGCGCTCGGCCGCCGCGGCAAAGGAGATCAAGGACCAGATCGCCCGCTCCTCCAGCCAGGTCGACCATGGCGTCCGGCTGGTCGGCGAGGCAGGCGCGGCGCTGAAACGCATCTCCGACCAGGTCAAGGCGGCCAACGAGATTGTGGCCAAGATCGCCCACAGCGCCTCCGAACAGGACACGACGCTGCGCTCGATCTCCTCGTCGATGAACCAGCTCGACGCCGCCACCCAGCAGAATGCCGCCATGGCCGAAGAGACCACGGCCTCGGCCGAGACGCTCGCCAGCGACACCGACGAACTGATCGACCTGATTCGCGGCTTCCGGGTCAATGACCAAAGCGCTGCCCCGACAATGCATCAGGGCCGCCGCGCCGCCTGAACCGCGCGCGGGCGACCGGGTTTTTTCATCAGCAAAGCCTTAGCGGCCGTCAGGTTTCCGGCGGCCGTGCCTTTTTGGATGATCACTCGGAAACGAGCTCGACCAGTCGCTCGATTTCGCGATCGGAAAAGACCTCGATACCGGCCGCCTTCAGCGCGGCGGCCGTCACGCCATTGCCGGCCTGCTTACGGCCGGAAAAACTGCCGTCATAGATGAAGTCCGAGCCACAGGACGGGCTGCCGTCGATGAGCAGGGCATAGCGGCAGCCGGTTTGCCGTGCGAGCGCCACGGCATTTTCCGCCGCCTGCAGAAACTCTGCCGTCACATCGCCGCCGGTCAGCTCGACGACCCGAGCTGTGCCGGCCAGCACCTCTTCGCCCGTTGCCGCGCCGGCGATCTCCGCCGGCGGCCGCGGCACCGGCATGCCCGCCGACATTTCCGGACAGATCGTCACCAGCCGCCCCTCGGCGCGCCAGCGCTCGATCGCGGGATGAAGCAACGGCTTCGCCCGCCCGTCATAGCGGACGGCGTGGCCCATAAGACAGGCGCTGACGAGAATCCTGTTTTGCATGCCTGTTTGATAACGCCACGGCGGAGATAATGCCAGTGTCGGGGTGGGCGGGTTGTTCAATAGGTAGCGAACCGTATCCGCCCCTTGCATGTTCAATTTGCGCTGATTGTTGGATGATCGGTGCGCACTCCGGCGGATGGCCATCCGCCGGAGTGCGGACGGCCGGGACCGCAGGCCCCTTGGCTTGAACCGGGGATGAGATTGGTC